>CAIUKZ010000108.1 GCA_903899865.1 uncultured Bacteroidales bacterium
CGCCACAAACCACTCTCTGAGGCGCATTGGCAAAAGTACTTGCAATCAACTGGTTGGTGGTTTGAAAATCAACAATATGCTTATCAAATTGCGTTTCGGACTTTATAAAATTTCTAGAGTCAAAATGCACAGCTTCATTGATGGAATTAGCAACAATGTAAGAAGATAGAACTTCACCATAAGCAACAATGGTATCAGATATTTTGGTGGACACATCTTTAATCAGACATACACCTTTTAAAATATTGGCCAAATCAGCAAATTGGTTTCTGATTTTCTCTAAAACCAACAATTTATTTTGGTCTAATACAACTCCCTCGATTATCTCTTCATGATGCTGCACCAACCTTTCGAAACCGTTCAAGTAAGTTTGATCTCCTTTAGCCGCTAAATTAGTAATGTTATACAACTCATCGGTTACCCCTGACAATGCTGACACCACTACAATTACGGGCTCTTTTTCAGCCTCTACAATATTCTTTACACTCAAAATTGCGCTGACAGAACCTACGGATGTTCCACCGAATTTTAGTACCTTCATCTTAATGTGAAATAATTAGTTGATTGATTAGTTAAGCTCACAAAATTAGCTATTTTTCAGCAAATAATCGTTGTATTTTCCCATTTTTAGGCAAAAGTGTTGTAACTTTCCAAAAAAAAAAGTACTTTTGCACCGCTTTTGTATGAAAGCAATGGTAATGGTCTGGTAGCTCAGCTGGATAGAGCAACGCCCTTCTAAGGCGTGGGTCGTGGGTTCGAATCCCGCTCGGATCACAAAAAGCCCCGATGTGATTTCACATCGGGGCTTTTTATTAGCTTCATTTATAAATATTTGGAAATTCAATAGTTTTTGGTATCCCTAATACACCTAACTGAGAATCCACATCGTTCGGGCTCAAACCTAATTCTTAAACTATCTTTATCATAAGCTAAAGATGCCTGAATACCACTACCATTATTTGCTGCATGCGCCCACCAATATCCATTACGCTTAGCTCCTCCAAAATACCCAGTATAATCTCTTCCTCCTCCAGGGAGTGCATTGAACCCTGATTTATTATTAGCTGCCAAATCATTGCCTATGTATCCATCTCCAGTGAAGATATCCCAATTAGTCTTACCTGCCAAGCTCATGGCTATTTTATTAGACACGGTATCGTTGTCAAAGTTATACCCATTTTTTATTAAGAAATTTTTCAGCTTCAACCAATCATCATAGGTGGCAACACGCCACCCTTCTGGTGCTAATCCTCGCACATCATTTACAGCAATCTGATTATAGAGCCTACCATAATCTTTCGAATATGACCCATTGTTTTTGTAGTTGCACCAAGCTCCATCTTTCGTCGATGCCCAATCGTCGTCATTTGTGAGCATCGGAATCTTGTCTCCGTTTTTATAATGGGTCACTCTCAAATTTTGAGTCATCCAAACCTGCTCTCCAATCACCACTGAGTCATATACATTCCCATCCACATCTTTAATGGAGCCAGTACCTCCCAATGGTTTAAGACCATCAAGATCACAAGAGGTAAAAAGCATAGATACGCAAGAACAAACAAAAGACAGAAGCAATAGATTTTTTATTCGCATTTCAATTTTCAGTAAAAGTAGATTATGTCAAGTTGGATTCAATGAATAAAAATCCGACAGTAAAAGCCTAAAGATGAACAATAAAAGCTTTCATAGTGTTGAAATCACATCACCAACGATCAGGATTCGGATTAAATAAAACACCTGACAGCATTAATCAAAAGATTTGTTGAAAAATACTGTTACACTCAAGTTACAAAAGACGATGGATTTTCTTTATTCGCAAATTTATAACATTTATAGGAAGTTAGCAAACAATCTTTCAATTTGTTTTTGACTAAAGAATATAAATTTGATGAATATCAACTATAAAAATTTGAATTTGCGTTTCTGAATCATTTTAAATGGATTAGTTATCCGTATCTTTGCAAACCGTAAAAAGACAAAAAAAATATGCATCAAGAAATATTACTGAGCACCACACCCCAAATAGCAGAAACAGAAGCACTTCTTCACAAACAAATTGCTGACAAATTGGAAATCGCTCCAAGCCGTATCACTAGGATTCGGATACTAAAAAAATCAATCGACTCAAGATCGTATCAAGTCAAAATAAATATTAATGCTGAAGTGTATTGGGATGAAGAGCCTACTCCAACACCAATGCAATCATTTCCATACAAGTCGGTAGCCCAAGGACATCCAGTATTGGTAATTGGTGCTGGCCCCGCAGGCTTATTTGCTGCATTAAAATTGATTGAACATGGACACAAGCCCATCATTTTAGAACGTGGAAAGGACGCACGAAGTAGAAAAGTTGATATTGCGACCTTGAATAAAAACAAAGGATTTGACCCCGAATCTAATTATTGTTTCGGCGAAGGTGGAGCAGGAACATTTTCTGACGGAAAACTTTACACTCGTTCCAAAAAGAAAGGATATGTACAGGGAATTTTAAATATTTTCCACACCCATGGGGCACATGAAAACATTCTGTATGAATCACATCCACACATTGGCTCCGACAAATTACCGATAGTGATAGAGAATATCAGCAAAACCATCACCAACTGTGGGGGAGAAATACATTTCAATCAAAAACTAACTAAAATACTTACAGAAAACAACTGTGTGACAGGCTGTAAGACTGCTGATGGAAGCGTTTTTAAGTCCAACGCAATTTTACTTGCCACTGGTCATTCTGCTCACGATGTATATGAAATGTTACACCATCAAGGCATTTTGCTTGAGCCAAAAGGCTTTGCCATGGGTGTAAGGGTAGAACATCCACAAAATCTGATAGATAGCATACAATACCACTGCGACGACCGTGGCCCTTATCTCCCAGCGTCCACCTATAACTTGGTGGAACAAATAAACGACAGGGGGGTATATTCCTTCTGTATGTGCCCAGGTGGACATATTGTTCCTGCTGGAAGTAGTGACAATGAGATAGTGGTGAATGGCATGTCCGCATCCATGCGTAACTCTCCGTATGCCAACTCAGGCATTGTGGTAGAAATTCGCCCGGAAGATATCCCTGCCGAATTTGGAGAACATGGTGTATTAGCAGGACTAAAATTTCAAAAATACGTAGAAAGCCTTGCACTCAAAAACAATGGCGGACTAGGCAAAGTAGCACCAGCACAGCGATTAGGTGACTTTGTGAAAGGCAAATTATCTGCCGATCTGCCTTCAAGCTCTTACTTACCTGGGTTGATATCGTCACCTCTTCACTTTTGGTTGCCAGAAATCATTTCTAACAGACTTAGAGATGGCTTCAAAAAATTTGACCGCAAAATGAGAGGTTTTTTGACCAATGAAGCCATAGTGGTAGGTGTGGAAACACGTACGTCTTCAGCTATAAGAATCCCACGTGACTTAATCACAGGTCAGCATCCAGAGCTAGAGGGACTATTCCCATGTGGCGAAGGCTCTGGCTATTCGGGTGGAATCACATCATCAGCTATCGACGGAGAAAATGCGGCGATAAATGTCGTTAATTACTTAAAATCAGAACAAAAAAATGAGGACTAAAAAGATTGTAGCACCCGTTGCAAAAGAAACAAAATTACAGGTAATTGAAGATAGTGTGTTGATGGATTTCCTCCTATCCAAAATGGGTGGCATGAGTCGAACTTCCATTAAGTCATTATTGGCTCACCGACAAATCATGGTCAATGGGAAAATTTCTACAAAATTCAACTTAGCTCTTAAACCGAATGACAGTGTGATAGTTACCAGTGGCAGAGGCAACGTGGAGTTACATCATCCAAAACTTAAAATCATATTTGAAGATTCTCACTTGATAGTGGTAGAAAAAAAAGAAGGATTGCTCACCGTATCCACTGGCAACAGTGATGAAACGACAGCATTCTCGATACTAAAAACACATGTCAAAAAAAGTGCACCCTCCAATAGAATTTACGTAGTTCACAGACTTGACAGAGAAACATCGGGTGTGATAATGTTTGCCAAGACAAAGGAGGTGCAGCTCATATTGCAAGAAAACTGGCATCGAATCATCACACGAAGAGTATATGTTGCATTGGTAGAAGGAAGTGTTGCTAAAGAACAAGACACCATAGCCACGTGGCTAACTGAGAATGAAAAGTCGCTCAAAATTCACTCAAGTATGGTAGACAATGGTGGTCAAGAAGCGATTACTCATTACAAAAGAATCAAATCAAATGATAAATTTTCCTTGTTGGAAATAGAACTCGAAACTGGTCGGAAAAATCAAATACGTGTTCACATGCAAGGGATAGGACATCCCATTGTTGGAGATAAAAAATATGGGTCAACTACCAGTGCACTAAACAGATTGGGTCTTCACGCTCGAATTTTGGCCTTCTACCACCCTATTACTACAGAGGTGGTCAGTTTCGAAACACCAGTACCACGAAGCTTTCTCACCATTTTTCATTAAACCAACTTTCGAATACGCAATTCTCTTCAAACAAAAACAAGCTGCTATTACGAATGTATAATAGCAGCTTGCTGTATAAAATAGCCGAAATGTGTTTAGTCTTTGATATAACAACGTGTTCTTATAAAAGACTCCTTTTCGTAATTATCCCAAATACCTACTGCATTAATATTTGTCTCTAGCTGTCCTGTAGAGATGGCTGTTTTAAGTCCTAACCTACGTGCATCTTCATTCATTTCTACATAATACAGGGAGTGAATTCCCCTTTTTTGCCAATCGGGATGGACGCCATTGAAATACAAATCGATGGTATCATACGTTCGTAGCGCTTTGAGGATATGAATAAACCCAAACGGGAACAATTTCCCTTTCGCCTTTTGGAATGCAGTAGAAAGGGATGGGAAACTAACCCCAAACCCAACCACTTGATCTTTTTCGTCTAGGATAAAACAAATTAGCTCTGGTCTGGCAAATCCAAAATAGGCTTTTAAGTAGAAATTAATTTGCTTATCTGTCAATTCAGTAAAGCCATAAAGATTTCTAAAAGCCAAATTTAATGTATGAAAAAAGCCTGGGGCATATTTCATCAACTCCTTCTTGTTCTTTGCTTTTAGGATGCGTAAGTTGTACTTTTCGGCTATCAATTTATTTATCTTGCCTACTTTTTCAGGAATATCTTGAGAGGCATTAAACTTATATTGAATCCAATCGACAGATTTTGAAAAACCATGCGCTTCCATGTGCTTAGGAAAATAGGAAAAATTGTAGGCACTGGTGATAGAAGGTTGGTTATGAAATCCCTCTATCATCATTCCCTCTGGATCTAAGTCGGAAAACCCTAAAGGACCATGAATACCACTCATCCCGTTGTTATTGCCCCATTCCTGTGCCGCTTGTAGCAATGCTTTAGACACCTCTTTGTCATCAATAAATGCAATCCAACCAAAACGTGTCCTATAATCATTCCATTTCTGATTAGCTTTATGATTAATGATTGCGAGAATACGACCCACAACTTTATCATCTTTGTATGCTAATAAGAATGCAGCTTCACAATGCTCAAACGACGGATTTTTTTCTCTACTAAAAGTGACCCATTCATCCATAAGTAAAGGTGGGACCCAGTTTTTGTCATTTTTGTAAAGTTCAAATGGGAATAAAATGAACTTCTTCATTTCATTTTTGGTAATTGCTTCTTTGACAGTAATCATTCCTTAGGTGCTATATTATTTTCAACTAGATTTTTTTTTGGAATCGCAAAGATAATAATTATTAACAAACCAACCTACTGTAAAGCAAAATGCTTGTAATAGGATTTTTACACACACTTATAAAGGATTATCCTAGAACAGAATAGTGAAACGAAAAAAAACCTATCGTTTCACAAACCTATCCAAAGGCATCATATTAGGTATAAAAGGCAGTGTGGCACATATTTTTTGTCCAGACAAAAAAACAGCAAAGTAATAAGCTATAAAGCCCTTACTTTGCTGTTTTTATATATGATTTCAAACAAAGTACTACAGACGCACTTTCGAATGAATTTTCTCAGCTTTAATAATCAAAACCATCCACTACACCCAACGAACGTAGCAGAAATCTTGACGATGTGGAAGGTCATCGTTTTTAGGGAACATACGGAATCCAAACTTGAATGCACCAGCCATATTCATCTGATAATCAAGAGAGAAATACATTTTTGTGCCTTCCGTTTTCTCCAATTTAAATTCTTGCACATCATAAAGTACGTCTTCATTGTTTTTACCAACTTTGGTTGCAACAAATTCAAGACCTATTCCATTATCATCAATAGACTGAGTATCAATCACAATGTTCATTTTGTAGTCTTCTGCAACCTGAGGATTAATCAAAAACTTCTCAGGAATATCTTTGGAGACAACTTCGATACCATCCCAACCAGTAGCTACTTTTTCTTTCCATGCTGCAATTTGCTTCGCCTTAGCAAAATCATTAGCTTCCAACGTGGCATGACATTTTGCTAATTTCGTGTAGAAACGCTCCACATAATCATCAATCATTCGTTTGGTGGTATAACGAGGTGTTATCTGAGCAATCGAATTTTTGATATATTGAATCCATTCTGGTGAGTAGCCCTTTGTGTTCTTTGCATAATAAAGTGGCACTATCTCATTTTCTAGCATACTATAAATGGTAGCAGCATCCAATTGATCTTGGTGTGCATCATTTTCGTACGTGCGTTTGTCAGTCAATGCCCATCCTGCACCTTGAACATAACCTTCTAACCACCATCCATCTAATACAGAGAAGTTCAACACTCCATTCATTTGTGCTTTTTCACCTGATGTACCAGACGCTTCAAGCGGACGAGTAGGCGTATTCAACCAAATATCGACACCAGAAACCAAACGTTTAGCAAGACGCATATCGTAATTTTCAAGGAAAATAACTTTTCCTAAGAATTGAGGCATGCGCGATATTTCAATAATTCGCTTTATTAAACCTTGTCCACCACCATCGGCAGGGTGAGCTTTTCCTGTAAATAAGAACTGAACAGGATGATTCGGGTTGTTAACAATTCTTTCCAAACGCTCCAAGTCTGTAAACAACAAATGAGCACGTTTGTACGTTGCAAATCTACGACCGAAACCAATGATTAAAGCATTCGGATTGATAGCTTCTAGTACATTGACAATGCGTGAAGGATCACCTTGATTTTTCAACCAGCTTTCAGTAAACTGAGCCTTGATAAAATCAACTAATCTGTTTTTCAAACCCATACGTAGATCCCAAATTTCCTCATCAGGCACTGTATATATTTGCTCCCAAATTTTCAAGTTCGATTGATCTGCATAAAAAGAAGAACTGAAATACTTTTCATACAAAGCTTTCCATTCGGAAGCCGTCCATGTAGGCAAGTGAACACCGTTAGTAACATAACTAACGTGTAATTCATCGGGATAATATCCTTTCCAGATTGGTTGGAACATTTTTTGTGAAACTTTGCCGTGCAACCAACTTACACCATTCACTTGTTGACAAGTATTACATGCAAATGCACTCATGCTGAATTTTTCATGATGATCACCTGGACGTTCACGTCCCATGTCAATAAAATCTTCCCAAGAGATATTTAATTTGGCAGGAAAATCATTCATGTATTTTCTAAACAAGCCTTCATCGAAGCTATCGTGACCAGCAGGAACTGGAGTATGAACGGTGTACAATGAACTACCGCGAACTACTTCTAAAGCTTGATTGAACGTCAAGTTATTTTCAGCAATGATATCTACCAATCGTTGTGCATTGATCAATGCAGCATGACCTTCATTACAGTGATAAACTTGTTTCTTAATGCCCAGCTTATTCAGAGTTAGAATACCCCCTACACCCAAGAGTAACTCTTGTTTCATACGGTTTTCCCAATCGCCACCATACAATTGGTGAGTAATGGAGCGATCTTCTGGAAGATTTAACTCATTATCAGTATCCAACAAATACAACGCAACACGACCTACAGACACTTTCCACACATAAGCGTGTACAGTGCGACCTGGGTAAGGCACTTCCACAACAATAGATTTACCTTGTTCGTCTCTCATTTTTTTGATAGGCAAATTACTGAAAATCTGGGGCTCATAGACTGCAACTTGCTGACCATCCACCGATAAAGACTGAGTAAAATATCCATAACGATAAAGGAAACCTACAGCCGTTAGGTCGATATTACAATCACTTGCTTCTTTCAAATAATCGCCTGCCAATACACCCAAACCACCTGAGTATATTTTAAGAATTTCAGTCAAACCATACTCCATACTAAAGTATGCGATAGAAGGTCTGTCAGTTCGCTTCTGAGCACTCATGTATGCAGAAAAATCAGCATATACTGCTTCCAATTTTTTTACAAATTCAGCATCGTTTCCTAAAGCAACTAATTTTTCATAGCTCAGTGTGTTAAGCAACTGAATAGGGTTTGATTTAACTTCTATCCAGGCTTCACGATCAATCTTGCGAAACATATCCTTTGCTTTGGCATCCCATACCCACCAAATATTATTGGCTATCTCTTCCAATTTTTTCAAATTGTCAGGCAAATGCGACTTAACATTGATTGACGTTAAGCTTGTTTCATTCAAATGGTTGACTTTAATTCTCATACTTTAATTTTAATTTAGTTGCTATATATTTTATAAAATCAATAATACTAATCAATAGTGCCTACAAAAATAAACAAGAAAACTCATTGATATACATTTAGGATGATATATCTGATAATTTTATTTGTTTCTCAGGTTTTTGTTGGTTAAAGCAAGATGATATGCCTGCTCATAATACTGTATAAAATGCTTCCACAATGCTTTCTCTGCAATAATTGAAGCATTTTTACGTAAACTTTTAATCTCAGTTGCATTCATTTTTTGAAATTTGAACATCATATTGGCAATACTTTGTGAAACTTCCGACGAGTTAAAATCAGATCTATGAATTACACCTACACCTTGCTCAATATCTTGTGGAACTGGAGACACCCACTGTCCAAAACCCGACAAATCGGTGGTGATGGTAGGAACAGAAAACGCCACACTTTCAAGCGGGGTATATCCCCATGGTTCGTAATAGGATGCAAACACAGACAAATCCATACCAATGAGCAAATCATAATATGACTTATTGAAAATCCCATCAGCACCATTTAGATAAGAAGGTACAAAGATTATTTTAATCTTATCCTCTTCATTATTATTGAAACCATGCCATCTAAGTGCTGACATTACATTATCGTGCTCATAATCATACAGCTCGTGTGTAGTGAATTTATTCCACGAGTTTAATTGTAAGTGATCCTTTTCAATTGCCTTTGCCAAATCCTTTCGCATGCCTGAGATATGAGCAGGCACCATTATGAATACAACGATTTCTCTTTCTAATTCGGAATTTTGAGAAAGAATTTTAAGCCCATCGATAAATGTATCTATCCCTTTGTTTTTATATTCATATCGGCCTGCCGTACACACAAACAATGGATTGGCAGTCAAATTGTAATTAAACAACACTTCTGCCACGTTGCGTAGAGCAACACGTGCAGACTCCCTAGCAGCTGTAAAAGCCTTGCCTTTAGGCACAAAGTCATCTTCAAAGCCATTGGGGGTAATCACATGGGGTTTGATTTCTAACAGCTGTTCGGACTCTACCCCTGTGATATCACTCACGGTGGTAAAACAATCCACAGCATGAGCACCAGCTCGCTCGGTAGAATGTTTGGCCACCATGTTCAGTTCTTGAGCCATCTGATTGCCATTGTATGCTTTCAAATAATCATAAAGTGGCTTTTTATTGCCTGCTATAGACCTACCTATAGAAGTAGCATGAGTGGTAAATATTGTAGCAATTGCTGGCACATGGGATTTGATGTAGAATGCCCCAAAAGTAGTCATCCATTCATTAAAATGAGCCACCACTTGCTGTTTGGCAGTTAGCTTATAGTATATATAGTAACTTTCTATAATGAGCCCTGTAGAATAACCAAACATAGATGCTTCATCATAATCGCCATAAGCATACAAAGACTCTACTCCTTCTTGTTGCCAAATTTCTCCATAAATCTGATTTTTCTTATCCATCAATGGACTAAAATCAACCAACACGGCTACTGGCATCCCAGGAATAGTCCAGCGCCCAACCCTGATTTTCAACGAGTATTTTTCTAAAACATAGGCTTTCCAACCTTCCAACAATTCAGTGGACTCTTTGAAATAAGGATTTACAGCATCCTGCCAAACGTCTGGACCTATAAAAATCAACTTATCTTGAAGATGTGCTTGTAGTGTGGCCGCCCGTGTAGAAAGCACTGTATAAATGCCTCCAACCATGTTACACACTTCCCAACTCGTTTCAAAAACGTAATCTACCTTTAGTGTCTGTTGCATAATAGAATTATGATATTATTAATTGCAAAGATAACATTTGTTTTCATTCCAAAAAGTCACAACAAACAATTTCAACACATTTCAAACTAGAATATAAGCTATTCAGCTAATTATCAACACATTAAACACACTATTCAAATTCAAAAATAATTACAATAACCCATCACAAAATTGCACTAAAAGAGCAAAATAAACAAAACCCTACAGTTTTAAAAGCAAATAAAAGCACTCAAATTGCATATTAAATGTGAAAAAATCTAAAATTTTAAAGGCAATTAATTATTCACATCAAATTAATATATCCTTAATAAACAGAAATATACATCCGAAATAACACCTCAAACACCCCTTATGAGATGAAAACAGGATGATACATTTTACGACAAAAAGTTATCTATTAAGCGAATAATTATAGTACCTTTGTAGTGTTTTTTCTCAAATCAACTTAATTTATACTATAAACATGAGCAGTTTATCACTTTTTCTTGTAGTTCTATTGACAGGGATAGCACTGGTGATTGCCGGATTAGGAATGGCATTACTACTTGCGCCGACTTCATTTAATCTTCAAAAAGGAGAACCCTATGAGTGTGGGATACCCACTAAAGGTACTTCATGGATGCAATTCAAAGTAGGTTACTATCTGTATGCTATTTTGTATCTTATGTTTGATGTGGAAGCTATTTTCCTATTTCCTTGGGCCACGATTGTTAGAGAATTGGGAGTTCAAGGCTTATACAGCATATTATTTTTCATTATCATCCTTGCATTAGGATTGGCTTACGCATGGAAGAAAGGAGTATTAAAATGGAATTAAAAAACATCAACATCAAGGGTATACCCACATCTGAATTCAGAGACAACGAATACCTGGAGAATTACATAAAAGAGCTTGAGGCTAACGGGGTGAATGTATTAATGAGCAAATTGGATGATTTGATCAACTGGGGTCGTTCCAACTCAATTTGGCCATTGATTTATGCAACCAGCTGTTGTGGTATTGAGTTCATGTCCACTGCAGCAGCACACCACGACATTGCCCGATTTGGGATGGAGGTAACTCGAAACAGCCCTCGCCAAGCCGATTTGATGATAGTAGCTGGCACCATGGTTCATAAAATGGCGCCACTAATCAAACGCGTGTATGATCAAATGGCCGAACCAAAGTACGTCATCGCAATGGGAGCATGTGCCATTTCTGGTGGTCCATTTGTCAACTCCTATCACGTAGTAAAAGGTGTGGATCAAATCATCCCTGTAGATGTATATATCCCAGGTTGCCCTCCTCGTCCAGAGTCATTGTTTTATGGGCTGATACAATTACAACGAAAGATTAAAGTGGAGCAATTCCTAGGACATAAACAACGATAAGAGCAATAAATGAGTCGCCCGACTCAGGTAATGACTTGAAGAAACATCATTTAGAAAGACTTTAGCATCCGATATTTAAGAAGAACCAGATGGAAAACATAAAAAAGCTAATTCTAAACACTGTAAGTGACGCAGTAATTGAAGACAAACAGAAACTCACTGTTACGGTGGAACCCAACAAGCTACACCTCTTAGCCAAAACATTACGCAACAACGCCGATTTACCTTTCGATTTTTTAGTTAAACTTATCGGTACTGACTGTGGCGAAAAACTTGGTGTCACCTACCTGCTAAGCTCTTCTTCAGATCTTTCTAAAGAGGTAGTCCTAAAAACAGGAACCGCAGATAGAGAGAACCCACTGCTATATTCTGTAACCGATTTATACGAAACTGCACACTTCAATGAACGTGAGGTGTTTGCATTGCTAGGAATACGATTTATCAACAATCCTGATATGCGTAAGTTCTTTTTGAATAGCGACTGGGTAGGATATCCGTTGCGCAAAGACTATGACGCCAATCCAGAATTGAACCCAGTTTCATTGGTCAGCAAAGAGATGATAGACGTGGCACCGCGCATCATGGAGACCAAAGAAGGACTAAAAGAAGAATTGGTAAACGTATTCGAAGAAGATGATTATGTTATAAACATCGGACCACAACATCCATCCACCCACGGTGTAATGCACTTCCGCACAGCGCTAGATGGTGAAATTGTAAAAAAGATAGACGTTCATAGTGGATATATTCACCGCGGAATAGAAAAACTAAGTGAAAGTCTTACGTACCCTCAAATACTTCATTTCACAGACCGATTAGATTACCTTTCAGCCAACATCAACCGCCATGCCTTGTGTATGTGTGTAGAAAAGGCAGCTGAGATAGAAGTACCTGAAAGAGCGCAATATATTCGTACCATCATGGACGAGTTGAACCGGATAGACTCACACTTATTAGCTTGGGCTTGCCAGACCAATGATTTGGGTGCAACTACCGCCTTTATCTATGGTATGCGTGAGCGTGAAATCATTCTTCATATTTTCGAAAAAACATGTGGTGGCCGTCTGATTATCAATCAAAATGTGATTGGTGGAGTGATGTTTGACATCTATGATGAATTTCAAAAGGATGTGAAGTCCTTTATCCCATACATGCGTGAAAAGCTGGTAGAATATGACAAATTCTTCTCTCACAATGTCATAGCACTAGGTCGTATGATCAATATTGGCAATCTTACCAAAGAAGATGCTATCAGCTATGCAGTGACTGGTCCAGCAGGACGTGGTTCTGGCTGGTCGTGCGACATCCGCAAGCATCAACCTTATGCGTTGTACGACAAAGTAGACTTCAAAGAAATCATACGTCACGAGAACGATTCTTATGCTAGATATATGAATCGTCTGGACGAAATAGAAGAATCATTGAAAATCATAGAGCAATTGATAGACAACATCCCAGCAGGCGAAATATGTGCAAAAACCAAGGCTATCATCAAACTTCCTGAGGGTGAATACTTCCAACGGGTGGAGGCTTGTAGAGGTGAATTCGGAGTGTACATTGAGAGTAGAGGTGACAAAACTCCTTATCGCATCAAATTCAGATCTCCATCTATGGCTTTAGTTTCTGCCATGCCGTTGATTTGCAAGGGTGAAAAAATATCAGACTTTATTGGTATCGGTGGGTCTATGGACTACGTAATTCCAGACATTGACAGATAAGCACCTAACACCTTATAAGGATTATTTAAAATTAGGAATAAAAAAATAATACAAACAACTCAACTCCCCTTTAGGGGTTGGGGGTAATAATAATTTTTTATGATATTAAATTACTCACAACCATTAGAAATATCAAACCTAAGCGCTTGGTTAGATACTACACTCAGAAGCAACTTGTCAGAATTCTGGACACTACTGATTGAATTTGTACTTGTAGGTGTACTTTTATTGGCTGCCTACGCAGTTATAGCACTAGTACTGATCTATGTAGAGCGTAAAATTACAGCATTCTTTCAAGCACGTTTTGGACCTAACCGTGTAGGTCAATATGGACTACTTCAAAGTTTAGCAGACATGATTAAAATCTTATTGAAGGAAATCATTCATATCAATAAGGTTGATAAATTTTTATTCTATGCAGCTCCATTTTTCATGGTAGGTGCTTCCATGATGACTTTTGGAGCCATCGCTTTCGGCAAAGGACTTCAAGCTGTGGATTTCAACATCGGTGTACTTTATGTGACAGCGGTTTCATCTCTAGGCATCATTGGTGTATTGTTAGCAGGATGGTCTAGTAACAACAAATACTCCATGATTGGTGCTATGCGAAGTGGTGCACAGTTCGTTAGTTATGAATTATCGGCAGGATTTGCATTGATGACTATAGTGGTACTTTCAGGCACAATGCAGTTTTCAGAAATGATTCACAAGCAAGAATACTGCTGGAACATTTTCAACGGGCACATATCATCCATCATTGCATTTTTCATTTATTTGATATCAGGACATGCTGAGACCAACCGTGGTCCATTTGACTTACCAGAGGCTGAGTCCGAGCTAACGGCAGGATACCACACAGAATATTCTGGATTGCAATTCGGGTTCTTTTATTTGGCCGAATACCTAAACATGTTCATTATCGCATCAATAGCTACAGCAGTGTTCCTTGGTGGATGGATGCCAATTCAAATCAAAGGTTGGGAAGCATTTAATCAAATCATGAACTACATACCATCTTATGTATGGTTTTTCTCTAAAACAGGTGTATTGATTTTCTTTAGTCTTTGGGTTAGATGGTCATTCCCTCGCCTCCGTATCGATCAATTATTGAATCTGGAGTGGAAATACCTATTGCCTATTAATTTGGTTAACCTATTGGTGATGGTGATTTTGGTATTAACCGGATTGACTTTGACCGACCTATTTCCAAGTTGGTTTTAACACGATGGTTGATTAGCACAAGGTTTGAAACACATTATTAATTCTTAATTATTAATTCTTAATTAAATAAGATGAGTTCAGTATCACAATATTTCTCAGGTCTATTTACAGGCATTAGGTCGCTGATGAAAGGCATGTCAGTTACGTGGGTAGAATTATGGACTAAAAAAGTTACGGCACAATATCCAGAAAATCGGGACACATTGGTCATTTCGGATCGTTTTCGATGCGAATTGACAATGCCTCATGACACTAACAATGAACATGCTTGCACGGCATGTGGCATTTGTGTAATGAATTGTCCCAATGGCACCATCAATATCGTATCAGAAATGATAGAAACAGCAGATGGCAAGAAGAAAAAAATATTAAAACAATACACTTATGACTTGGGAATGTGCACATTTTGCAATCTATGTGTAGTAACATGCCCTTCGAACGCATTGAAGTTTGAAAACACATTTGAGAACGCAATTTTCACACGCAGTAAGTTGGTTCAAACTTTGAACCATGAAGGTTCCAAACTACGTGAAAAGAAAAAAGAAACACCAGCACCTGTAGCTGAATAAGAAACTAGAAATTAGACATATATCCTTATGGCAAATCAAATTATTTTTTATGTTCTAGCAACAATCATTGCTATTTTTTCAGTGTTAGCTGTCACATCGAATAAAATCATACGTTCGGCATTGTACTTACTATTTGTGTTGCTTTCCACCGCTGGTCTTTACTTATTGTTGGGCTATCCATATCTATTTGGTGTACAAATAGCCGTGTATGCTGGTGGAGTGATGGTGCTTTTCATTTTTGCTATATTCTTGACCAACAAACCAGGTGATAAAGTTGACAAAGAAAGACCTATTCGAAGAATTGTAGCAGCAATTACAGCATTTACTGGTTTAGCATTTTGTGGTCACATCATTTACTACAATGTTGCAAGAGTTTTTACAACTGTAATTGCAGAAGAGACCAAAATTCAGGTGATAGGTCGTACGCTTATGGGTACCGAAAAATACCAATACCTATTACCATTTGAAGTGATCAGTATTTTGCTTTTAGCTTGCATTGTAGGTAGTATAATGATAGCAAGAAAAAGATAGACAGTCATTGATATTTAAAACAGAGGTGAACAATTATGCTTCATTTCTTCAAAATGAAATAAACTATTAATTATCAATTAATAAAATATGGGTGAATTAATTGCAAATTTTGGAACGGGTCAAGTACCCATGGTTGCTTACTTAGGTGTGAGTCTAATCATGTTTTTTTCGGGTGTCTATGGTTTTTTGACACGAAAAAGTTTATTGATGATATTGGTAGCAGTGGAGTTAATGCTAAATGCTGTTGACATAAATTTTGTGGTTTTCAATCGTTTTTTATTTCCAGGACAATTTGAAGGGTTCTTTTTTGCTCTTTTCACAATAGCTATCGCTGCATGTGAAACAGCTGTAGCTATTGCTATTATCATCAACATCTACCGCAATATCAACAGCGTTCAAGTAGGTGAATTGGATGAAATGAAAGAATAAACATCTTCCTCCTGCTACAAAACATTTCGAGGCACAGTCAGAAGGCTTATAAAATATAAATTTTCAATTAAAAACATATGCAGTACACGTTACTAATTCTCGCACTTCCGTTGCTAAGTTTCATATTCTTGGGACTGATGGATTCTAAGTTGAAGGCTCAAGTCTCTGGATTGTTTGGGACTTGTATTTTAGGAACCATTACGATTTTATCGTATTTCACAGCATTTCAGTATTTTACTACTCAAAAGATAGATGGTGTTTACCAAAAACTTATTCCGATGCACATGGAATGGGTTCGTTTCACAGAGTATCTACACATTGACTTAGGTATCTTGCTAGACCCCATTTCAGTTATGATGTTGGTGGTTATCACCACAGTATCGCTAATGGTTCATGTTTACAGCTTGAGTTACATGCACGGTGAGAAAGGCTTTCAACGCTATTATGCTTTTCTATCTTTGTTTACATTTTCTATGTTAGGTTTGGTGGTAGCTACCAATATCTTTCAAATGTATATTTTTTGGGAATTAGTAGGTGTTTCATCCTTCTTGCTTATTGGGTTCTACTACACCAAACCTTCAGCAGTTGCAGCATCAAAGAAAGCGTTTATTGTTACTCGATTTGCCGACCTATTCTTCCTTATTGGAATCTTAGTACTTTCATTTTACACCAAAACATTTGATTTCAAAGAACTAACCGCAGAAGACTCCAATTTATTTGCTGCTTGTTCGGGTGCTACCTTTATGGGCTTTTCGGTGATAAGCTGGGCTACAGCCATGATATTCATTGGTGGTGCAGGTAAATCAGCGATGTTTCCACTTCAAATATGGCTGCCCGATGCGATGGAAGGTCCAACGCCTGTATCTGCATTGATTCACGCAGCTACGATGGTAGTGGCTGGTGTATTTCTAGTAGCTCGTTTGTTTCCTGTATATTATTTTCAAACTCCAGAGGTATTGCACGGTGTGGCATATATTGGTGTTTTCACAGCACTTTTTGCAGCAGTTATTGCCTGTGTTCAGACTGACATCAAACGTGTATTGGCTTTCTCTACTATCTCGCAAATAGCATTTATGATGGTGGCGTTGGGAGTGTCTGGCTATGAAGGACATGAAGGGACTGGTTATATGGCATCCATGTTTCACTTATTTACTCACGCCATGTTCAAAGCCTTATTGTTCCTTGGAGCAGGTTCGGTGATACACGCAGTACATAGTAATGAAATGGGGCACATGGGTGGACTGAGAAAATATATGCCTATCACCAATTGGACATTTCTAATAGCTTGTTTGGCCATTGCGGGTATTCCTCCATTTTCAGGTTTTTTCAGTAAGGATGAGATACTTTCAGCCTGCTTTGAGTTCAGTCCTTTCGTTGGAGTAACCATGACTTTCATTGCAGGACTGACAGCTTTTTATATGTTCCGATTGTACTATGGTATATTCTGGGGTAAAGAACACAAACACGAACACACTCCTCACGAATCACCACTTTTGATGTCGGTTCCTCTGCTATTTTTAACAGCTGTAACGGTGGTTGCTGGGATCATACCTTTTATGATGGGCACACCTATAACAAGCGATGGTGCAGATTATCACATTCATCTTAATGTGGTTGTTGCTACAATCAGTGTTGTTGTAGCATCAATATCAATAATTATATCCACCATTTTATATAAAAAAGGGGATGGTGTAATGGCTGATAAACTAGCAACTACTTTTAAAGGCTTGCACAAGGCTGCATCAAACAGATTTTATATTGATGAGGTGTATCTATTTATAACCAAGAAAATCATTTTCAACAATGTATCACGTCCAATCGCCTGGTTTGACCGCCATGTGATAGATGCTACGATGGATGGATTTGCCAATGTGACTCAATGGTTTTCATTTAAATCCAAAGATTTTCAATCAGGTCAAGTTCAACAATATGCATTTGCCTTTTTATTGGGCACCCTTATAATGACCGCTATTGTGATGTTGCTGTAATTATATAGCTACAGAGTAAAGATTTTAAAAACTCAGTTCAACGCACATAAATAATTAGATATGAACTTTTTATCATTATTTGTTTTAATTCCTGTATTGATGATGGCAGGATTATTTCTTTCAAAGACAAGAAATCAAATTTTGGCAACAATGACCATTGGAGCTTCGCTATTGGTTGTAATGTCTGC
>CAIUKZ010000109.1 GCA_903899865.1 uncultured Bacteroidales bacterium
ATTTCTCCCATTTTATAGAGAGCCTCTGCCCACGATTTTGTCGATTTCTCCAGCTGGGTGGGGGTTACAGGGATTTGCTTAAGGTAATAGTCTTTGCTTTTCAAATCTGCTGGTTTGTCAGCTATTTTGGCGGTGTCGGTGGAGTCTTTACCTACAGTGTTGCTTTTCAAGCTACTGGTCGTACTGGTATTGTTATCATCAGCAAACATTGCTGCTGATTTGTTAATACGTCTCCAGTTATCTTCCAGTTTACGTTTTCCCCATTTCTTATCAAAATCAATAGCCCCCGATCTAATTAATTCAGCATTATAGAAATACCAACTCGAAGCACCATTAACCCCATTCATGTTGTTTCTACCAATGGGTGTCATGTTTGCTGCATCAGCATCTTCATTGAGTTTCGTGAGTGCGTCGATAGCTGCTTTTTGTGCTGTAGCTTTTTCCTGATCATTAATCTTTTGAATGATGGTGTTGACTACTTCTATACGCTTTTCGAGTGGTAGTTTGGATAGTCTTTGTAGGCTGTCTTGTAATTGTACGATGTTATATTGTATTACGAGTTCTCCCAATAGTTCTGCTTTTTTTGACACACGCTTATAATCTGGATGGTCATTGGTAAGAATTTTTGAAGCGGTTTCATAGCATGGATGAGCTTCTACATAGTTTTTTTTGTTGTAATACAAGTCACCAAGTCTTATAGCTACAACAGCTAAGTCAATTCCCTTTCGTGTACTTTTCTCCATCGATAGTTTGTAGTTTTCGATGGCTTTTGCTGTGTCGCCATTAGTAATATACACATTTCCTATGGCATAATATATTTGATCTAAGTAGCTTTTATTATTGCTGTTTTTAAGCATTTCTCGTAAGTCATGCAACACTACTTTCGGATTACCAATGTCCAATTGTGATCGATTGATCCGTGCATTGAAATTCATCTCGTAAGGTGGTGTCATTTTCAACACTTTAGTAAAAGAGTTGTAGGCTGTTTTATCTTCATTGACACGCTGGTAAAGTTGGGCTAAGATAAATTGAAATCTTTGTTCCAATGTTTTGTCTTTTTCCTTTGATAAAGCCAGTTCAAGAAATGGTATAGCTTCTTTGAATTGATTTTTTTTCAGTAATAAGTCTGCATTTACTGCCGCAAAAAGGCCTATACTGGTGCTTTTAAGATTATCCTGTGGTACTTTATTCAAAGTTTCTTCCGCTTCGTATATCCATCCCATTTCGGCATAGGCCCTAGTCATCCACAGTAGGCATTTGGCAACTAGATGCTTGTCTGTAGAGTAGTGACGGGTGATGTAAGTAAATGTACCCACTGATCCAAGAAAGTCACCTTTGTGAAATTCTGCCATTCCCAACATTAGCCATGCATCTTTCAATGCAGGATTGAATTCCTCTTGATTGTAAAAAAGCATGTACTCCGGATTGGTGGCTTTGGCATAGTTTTTTTTAGGTTTCACTTTGATGGAGTGAAGTTTGATGGCTTTTCTGCACTTTTCAATCGTTCTGTCCATGCTCGTAGTAGCAGCGCTAGCATTAGCGTGATGGCTGATTGGGTACATTGGGATGATGGCTGAATATTCCTCTTTATTGGCTTTGTAGATGAAGTTGATTCCTTCGTCATAGCTCAGTTTGCCATTAAAATGCACATTGTATCGTGTTGTCACTTCATGAAATGTGCGAGTGACCAACGTGTTTTTCTTGGTAGAACAAGCACAAAATGTCAGAATGAAAAGAAAAATCAGGGCTGAATATGTGTATTTGTTTTTCAAAAGAGTCACTTTTCAAATAGATGTTTGTGATGTAAAATGATTTTTCGTGGTCGCTTATCACTGCGTCTGCAATAGAACTAAAAATTCAGAATTCTATTGTATTTTATTTTGCAAAAATACGCAAAATAGACCATTAATACCTCATTATGAAAATAAAAAAGCAGGAAATGTAGGTGCAGTTATTGAACGCTGGGGTAGGCGACTTGATTGTTCAAAGTGACTTTGGGGTTTGCAGAACTGATTGTGGTACCTAGAAATCAAGAATGTTTATTCTTTTTGTTTATAGCAGCAACATTGTGCTGTTATTAAACCTTTTTGTATTGAAATACCCGATGGTTTTCTTATTGATGGGTGATCTGCAATAACAGTGTTTTTATTCGTCTTTCACACATCTTACACTTAGCCCGCAAAATTGAGAAACGTAAGTTCCTGTTAATATAGCTGACTTATAGCTAAGAAATCGACAGTTGAAGTTTTGAATTTCAGAATAGCTCCACCAATATGCAGATTCGTATGGCAAGC
>CAIUKZ010000110.1 GCA_903899865.1 uncultured Bacteroidales bacterium
ATTTCATGCAAAAGCATGGGTTGAGTCAATGGAAGAGTCAGGGTTTGAATTTTCTATCACAGAAGCCTACATGAACGAAGGCAGCACAGGTCATGCCACCATCAATCGGGTTTTCATACGCGAAAAAGGTAGAGAAGCCACAGAAGAAGAGAAGAAACGAATCTATAAATTAAAATCTGAGTGTTTTGATGCATGTGGAAAAGCCGAACGGATGCCTTACGCATTGGAATTACTTCAAAAAATAAAAGCTGAAGGCATTGAAATACTGGTAGTAACAGGCTCTGGGCAGCCAAGTCTATTGGATGGACTGAACAACCATTTTCCAGCCATTTTCCAAAAAGAAAAAATGATTACTGCCTTTGATGTCAAGCACGGCAAACCACACCCCGAACCTTACCTGATGGCGTTGGCAAAAGCCAATGTGCAACCATGGGAAGCGGTAGTGGTAGAGAATGCGCCCATGGGCGTAGAATCAAGTATAGCTGCTGGCATCTTCACCATAGCTGTCAATACAGGACCACTTGACCCGAAAATTCTTGAAGAAAAAGGTGCCAATGTGGTATTGAGCGGGATGAAAGAATTGTATGAAAAGTGGGATGCGTTCCAACAAGCTTGGCATACTACTGCTCATTCATAAAAGAGTATAGTTACAAACAATCATTGAATCGCATTGCCCT
Organism: uncultured Bacteroidales bacterium; assembly: GCA_903899865.1. Classification (GTDB taxonomy): domain Bacteria; phylum Bacteroidota; class Bacteroidia; order Bacteroidales; family Paludibacteraceae; genus Paludibacter. The sequence continues at coordinate 678 of CAIUKZ010000110.1, forward strand.
CATTAAGTAGAGCTTGCGGAAGAAACTTAATCTTATGCAAATAATAAAATATCCAGCTCGAAGTGAATGGGCATCGCTCCTCACTCGTCCTACGTTTGACAATACATCTCTGTTTGCCACCGTTCAAAAAATTCTGGACGATGTGAAATCTCGTGGCGACAAAGCGGTGAATGAATATACCGAGCAGTTTGACAAAGTGAAAATAGCCAGCTTGGAGGTCACCAAAGAAGAAATTGCAGAAGCCGAAAAACTAGTTTCTCAGCAGTTGAAACAAGCCATAGAAATGGCGCGTCGCAACATTTGGAAATTTCACAACGAACAACAACGCGACCTACCAGAAGTCCAAACCTCTCCTGGCGTTTTCTGTTGGCAAAAAGCCATCGCCATCGAGAAAGTGGGACTTTACGTACCAGGGGGAACGGCACCACTTTTTTCCACCGTGCTCATGCTCGGAATACCCGCACAAATAGCTGATTGCAAAGAAATTATACTCTGTACACCACCCAACAAAGAAGGGAAAATACACCCTGCTGTACTCTATGCAGCCAAAGTAGCTGGAGTGCATCGCATCTTCAAAGTAGGTGGAACACAAGCCATTGGAGCCATGGCTTATGGCACAGAGTCAATTCCAAAAGTGTATAAAATATTCGGGCCAGGCAATCAGTACGTGACTGCTGCCAAACAAATAGTCTCACTGCGTGATGTAGCTATAGATATGCCTGCAGGCCCATCGGAAGTAGAAGTGATAGCCGATGATTCGGCCAATCCAGCTTTCGTGGCTGCCGACTTACTTTCGCAAGCCGAACATGGCGTGGATAGCCAATCCATTCTGATAACGATTTGCGAAAATCTGGTGGAAAAAGTGCAGGAACAAGTGGCATTACAACTAGAACAACTTCCACGCAAAGAACTTGCAGCCAAAGCACTGCAAAACAGCAAAATAATCGTTGTCAAAACATTGGAAGAAGCTGTAGAAATGACCAATGAATATGCACCTGAGCACTTGATTATCTCCACTCGCTATTACATGGGAGTGGCAGCCAATATTGTAAATGCTGGTTCGGTATTCTTGGGCAATTACACACCAGAGAGTGCAGGTGATTATGCTTCAGGCACCAATCACACCTTGCCAACGAATGGTTATGCCAAAGCATACAGCGGTGTGAATTTGGACAGTTTTGTTAAGAAAGTCACCTTCCAGCAAATTTCACCCGAAGGCCTCACCAATCTGAGCAATGCCATTATCCTGATGGCCGAAAGCGAAGAACTGATGGCTCATAGCAATGCCGTAAAAGTACGCCTTGCTCACGATGATGATGAAGAACCATTTGATAATTGCACAAGAAGATAAAAAAGCCCCCTAAATCCTCCGCCAGCTGGCGGAGACTTTTGAGTGTGTGCAAATAAAAAAAACTATCGCCATAGGCTAATAACGCGAAGCAAATATCGCAAAGCAAATATCACGCAGTATCTATCGCCGAAGGCAAATATCGCG
>CAIUKZ010000111.1 GCA_903899865.1 uncultured Bacteroidales bacterium
AATTTTACCCGCAGTCATTACCTATTATACCGACAAATCTTTCGACTTTATTGTTAAAACTCCTCCGGTGGCGATTCAATTGTTAGAAATTTCTAAATTGAAAAGTGGTTCGGCTGAGCCTAATCGTAAAAAAGTTGCTGAAATCACTTGGGAACAAGTGCAAGCAATTGCTTCCGATAAAATGGTGGATTTGAATTGTTTCGAATTAGACGCAGCGATGAAAATGGTTGCTGGTACAGCAAGAAGTATGGGTATTACCGTAAAAGGTACATTTCCTAGTAATTTATAATTAACACTTCAATTAAAATGAGTAAACTGACAAAAAATCAAAAGTTAGCTTTAGAAAAAATTGAGGAAGGAAAAACCTATTCTCTAAAAGAAGCAGCTGCATTGGTTAAAGAAATTTCTAATGCGAAATTCGATGCTTCTGTAGATATTGATGTCCGCTTAGGTGTCGATCCCCGTAAAGCCAATCAAATGGTCCGCGGTGTGGTTTCTCTTCCTAACGGAACCGGTAAAGAAGTTAAAGTTCTTGCATTGTGTACTCCTGATCAAGAAGCTGCAGCAAAAGAAGCTGGTGCTGATTTCGTAGGGCTCGATGAATATATCGAAAAAATTAAAGGTGGATGGACTGACGTAGATGTGATTATCACAATGCCTGCCATTATGGGTAAATTAGGTGCTTTAGGTCGTGTGTTAGGCCCTCGTGGTTTAATGCCTAATCCTAAAAGCGGTACCGTTACCAATGAAGTGGGTAAAGCGGTGAAAGAAGTAAAACAAGGAAAAATCGACTTTAAAGTTGATAAATATGGTATCATTCATACTTCTATCGGAAAAGTTTCTTTTTCTGATGATAAATTGATTGAAAATGCCAAAGAATTTGTTTCTACTTTGATGAAACTAAAACCTACTTCGGCCAAAGGTACTTATGTAAAAAGCATTTATCTTTCAAGCACAATGAGTATGGGTATTAAAATTGAACCCAAATCAATTGAAGAATAAAATTAAACGTTTATTATGAAAAAGGAAGATAAAAGCGCTATAATTAAACAACTTGAGACAACTCTTGGTGAGTATGCACATTTCTATTTAACTGATATTGCAGGACTTAATGCTGCACAAACCAGTGAATTGAGAAAAGTATGCTACAAACAAGATGTGAAACTTGTAGTTGTAAAAAACACATTGCTTAAAAAGGCATTAGAAAACTTGACAGCAGATTTCAGTGAACTAGATGGTTCTTTGAAAGGCGAAACTTCTCTAATGTTATCAAATACAGGAAATGTGCCTGCTAAAATCATCAAAGATTTCGGCAAAGCAAGCAAAACTAAAAAACCTGTTTTGAAAGCAGCTTATGTGGAGGAAAGTTTCTATATCGGTGAGAACCAATTGGAAGCTTTGATCAATGTAAAAACGAAAAACGAACTTATTGGCGAAATCATCGGATTGTTGCAATCGCCAGCTAAGAATGTGGTGTCCGCACTCCAATCAGGAGGAAGTACTATCCATGGCGTGCTAAAAACATTGTCAGAGAGATAGGATAAGGAAACAGCTTGGTCTAATCGGATTTGAACAAAATATTCGACATTCGCGCCAAGACATTCTTTATCAAACTTAGAAAAACATTATTAAATAACAAATTCATAAAAAATAAATAAAATGGCAGATTTGAAAGCTTTTGCAGAACAATTGGTTAACTTGACAGTTAAAGAAGTAAATGAGTTAGCTCAAATTTTGAAAGATGAGTATGGTATCGAACCAGCTGCTGCAGCTGTTGCTGTTGCTGCAGGTCCAGCCGCTGCTGCTGCTGAAGTAGTAGAAGAAAAAACATCTTTTGATGTAGTATTAAAAGCAGCCGGTGCTAATAAATTGGCTATCGTGAAATTAGTAAAAGAATTGACTGGTCTTGGTTTGAAAGAAGCAAAAGACATGGTTGATGCTGCTCCATCTGTAATCAAAGAAGGCGTAACTAAAGACGAAGCTGATGCTTTACAAAAACAACTTACTGAAGGCGGAGCTGAAGTTGAACTTAAATAAAATTGCCTGATTATCAGGTCTGTGGTTTAGATTCCCTCTTCATTGAGGGATTCTAAACCTTTTTCTGTCTATAAAATAATTGAGTTCACAGCACCTTCTAACCTCTTTGAAAATGTCGTCAATTACAAAAGCTCAAAGAATAAATTTTGCTTCGATAAAGAACCAACTGGAGTACCCAGATTTCTTAGAAGTACAAATCAAATCATTCCAAGACTTTTTTCAAATGGACACCGCTCCAGAAAAAAGAAAATCAGAGGGATTGTATAAGGTTTTTTCCGAAAACTTTCCTATTGCAGATACAAGAAACAACTTCATACTTGAGTTTCTTGACTACTATGTTGATCCTCCACGCTATTCTATCGACGAATGCGTTGAACGCGGTTTGACATACAGTGTTCCCCTTAAAGCAAAATTAAAATTATATTGTACCGATCCAGATCACGAAGATTTTGATACGGTCATTCAGGATGTATATTTAGGACCTATCCCATATATGACTGCCAAAGGCACCTTTGTTATCAATGGTGCTGAACGTGTAATTGTATCCCAGTTGCACCGTTCTCCTGGTGTATTTTTTGGTCAAAGTACTCACGCTAATGGTACAAAGCTGTATTCAGCTCGTATCATTCCTTTCCGTGGTTCATGGATTGAGTTTGCTACTGACATCAACAATGTGATGTATGCTTACATTGACCGTAAGAAAAAATTACCTGTTACTACCCTTCTTCGCGCTATAGGTTTTGAAAGCGACAAAGATATTTTGGAAATCTTTAACTTAGCAGAAGAAATAAAGGTAAATAAAACAAGTTTGAAAAAGGCTGTGGGTCAAAAATTGGCTGCACGTGTTCTTAAAACTTGGTTGGAAGATTTTGTGGACGAAGATACCGGCGAGGTTGTTTCAATTGAGCGTAATGAAGTGATCATTGACCGTGAAACAATTATTGAAAATAGCCACATAGATGACATTCTAGAATCAGGCGTTCAAACTATTCTATTGCATAAGTCGGATGCTAATCAAAATGATTATGCTATCATTTACAATACGCTTCAAAAAGACCCTAGTAACTCAGAGAAAGAGGCTGTGCTATATATCTATCGTCAGTTGAGAAATGCTGTTCCGGCAGATGACTCTACAGCACGTGAGGTAATAAACAACTTGTTCTTCTCAGAAAAACGCTATGACCTAGGAAATGTAGGGCGTTATAGAATTAACAGAAAACTAAATCTTAATACGAGCGAGGACGTAAAAGTTCTTACTAAAGAGGACATTATCGAGATCATCAAGTATTTGATTGAACTTATCAATTCAAAGGCTGATGTGGATGATATTGACCACTTGAGTAACCGTCGTGTTCGTACGGTAGGTGAACAACTATATAATCAATTCGGTGTAGGACTATCTCGTATGGCACGTACCATTCGTGAGCGTATGAATGTACGTGACAATGAAGTGTTTACGCCTATCGACTTGATCAATGCCAAAAGCATTTCATCAGTTATCAATTCATTTTTTGGAACCAATGCTTTGTCGCAGTTTATGGATCAACAAAATCCATTGGCCGAGATAACTCACAAGCGTCGTATGTCAGCCCTAGGACCTGGTGGTCTTTCGCGTGAGCGTGCAGGCTTTGAGGTACGTGACGTTCACTATACACATTATGGCCGTCTATGTCCGATTGAAACACCTGAAGGGCCAAACATTGGTTTGATTTCTTCTCTTTGTATTTATGCAAAAATCAATGACCTTGGGTTCATTGAAACTCCATATCGTAAAGTAACAGATTCGGTAGTTGACACACGCGATGAAGGTATCGAATACTTCACAGCTGAGGAAGAAGAAAACCTCATCATTGCACAAGGTAATGCTCCGTTGGATGATAATGGTAAATTTATTTTGTCAAAAGTGAAGTCTCGTCTTGGAGCTGACTTCCCAGTAGTTACTGGGCAAGAGGTCAACTTAATGGATGTATCTCCATCACAAATTGCATCTATCGCAGCAGCACTTATTCCATTCTTGGAGCATGATGATGCCAACCGTGCATTGATGGGATCAAACATGATGCGCCAGGCTGTTCCACTTTTGCGTTGTGAAGCTCCTATTGTGGGTACAGGTATTGAAGCACAGTTGATACGTGACTCACGTACTCAAATTACTGCCGAAGGTACTGGTATCGTAGAATATGTTGATGCAGAATGCATTAAAATACGTTATGACAGAACTGAAGACGAAGAGTTTGTAAGCTTCGACTCTGCAGTGAAAGAGTATAAATTCCCAAAATTCCAAAAAACTAACCAAAACACGACTATTGACTTACGTCCACTAGTTCGTCGTGGAGAGAAAGTTACTCCTGGTCAAATTCTTTCTGAAGGTTATGCTACTCAAAATGGTGAATTGGCAATTGGTAAAAACTTGAAAGTGGCGTTCATGCCATGGAAGGGTTACAACTTTGAGGATGCGATTGTAATCAATGAGCGTGTGGTACGTGATGATGTGTTTACATCCATTCACGTGGTAGAACAGTTGTTGGATGTACGCGAGACAAAACGTGGTGTGGAAGAATTCACATCTGATATTCCTAATGTAAGTGAAGATGCTACCAAAGACTTGGACGAAAATGGTATCATTCGCATCGGTGCTCGCATAGAGCCAGGTGATATCATCATCGGTAAGATTACTCCAAAAGGAGAA
>CAIUKZ010000112.1 GCA_903899865.1 uncultured Bacteroidales bacterium
AGTCCTCTGTGGCGGGATTTAGGGAACTACCCAACCAATACAAGCTCTCCAATGTCCTTACGGAAGTAGTGCCTACGGCTATGATGTTGCCGAGGTTTATAAGCAGTTGCTCTATGGTAGTTCGGTGCACCGCTATCACTTCGGTGTGCATGATGTGGTCGTCTATGGTGGCAGATTTTACAGGCTGGAAAGTGCCAGCGCCTACATGTAGTGTGAGTTCTTCGGTGGTGATATGCTTGGATTTAAGGCTTTCGAATACTTCGGGTGTGAAGTGCAGTCCTGCCGTAGGAGCTGCTACCGAACCTTCTATTTTGGAATATACCGTTTGATAGTTGGTCAAATCGCTTTCCTCTGTTTTACGGTGCAGGTAAGGCGGTATGGGGAGTTCGCCCGCACATTCTAGCAGCTGTGCGAAATGTACACTATCATTATCCCAACTGAAAGCTACCTGATGGGTGTTGCCCTCTGAGTGGTGCAGCTCCACCGAAAAGCAGACCTCACTTCCATCCACCATCACCGACTTGGACAGTGTGCCCTCCTTCCATTTTTTGAGATTACCCACCATGCACTTCCACGTACAGCCACTGGTGGCGCCCAGCGAAAGTGCATAGTCCGACGGATGCACAGGCTCTAAGCAGAACACTTCCACTTTGGCACCTGTGGATTTTTCGAAAAGCAGGCGTGCCTGTATCACTCGGGTGTTGTTATACACGAGCAGGCTACCCATAGGTAAATAATCTACGATATTGGAGAAAACAGACTCCTGTATCGCCCCATTCTTATAAACGAGCAACTTGGAGCTATCGCGCTGTGCAAGTGGGTATTTGGCAATGCGCTCGTCGGGGAGGGGGTAGTTATATTCTTCGATGTAAATGGTAGGGGTGTCAGTGGTTTTTTTCACAAGGTATACGGTTTAAAATCAGGATACAAAAGTAACAAAAAAACATGAATCATTGGAACGCAACAGACGCAACAGGCGCAAATTGACGCGAATTGTAACCATATAAGGCACAAAAGTCGGAATGCCTGAATGCTTGGAACGCAACATACACAAAGAGCACAAATTGACGCAAGTTTTTTAACCACAAAAGACACAAAAGCAAAATTGAAGAAGGAGGAGAGAAAGATGAAGAAGAAAGAACACAACAGAAATACCTGTCGGTATTAATCCGGTGTCAGCCAATATTTATTCAACAATTGCAACAAGATACAATTTGCCAAAGTTTCTCTTCATTTTTCTACTTTTATGTCTTTTGTGGTTTAATAATTGCATTCAGACCAACTCTTTTCTCTTTATAAAATCTTTATACATACCCAAAACATCTTTACACCAGATTTATAAAAAATGTCGGAACTTTGTAGCGTAGAATTTTGAGTAATTTTTAACCAACAATAATTATGACTGACGTATTAGGAAAAGTAAAAAAAACAGTGATTGGCAATCCTCGCGATTTGAAGGATAGCAGCACATTTCGCCAAATTTCACTGGTCGTATTTCTTGCATGGGTAGGGCTGGGCTCTGATGCATTATCATCCTCTTGTTATGGTCCAGAGGAAATTTACAAAACGCTGGGTGTTCACGTGAATCTCTCCATCATAGTGGGATTGATCACGATGATTACCATTTTTATCATTAGCACCAGCTATTCGCAAATCATCAAACTGTTCCCTCACGGCGGTGGTGGATACTTGGTTGCGACTCGGCTTATCTCTCCCAATGTGGGTATGATTTCTGGTTGTGCATTGCTTATTGATTATGTATTGACCATTTCTATCTCTGTTTCCAGTGGTGCCGATGCTATCTTTAGTTTTTTACCCATCGGCTATCAGGATTACAAAGTTGCTTTTGCACTTGCCATACTGGGCGTGCTTACTATCTTAAATCTCCGTGGTGTAAAAGAGTCGGTTACAGCTTTGACACCTATCTTCATCATTTTTATCATCTCGCACATTTTCCTTATTGCATATTCATTTATGACTCACGTTCCTCAGATTCAATCAGTTGCTGTGCAGACAGGTACTGAGTTTGGAACCACTGTGCGTCAACTAGGTATATATGGAACTATTTTCCTTATCATGAAGGCCTATAGTATGGGTGCTGGTACTTATACCGGTATAGAGGCGGTGAGTAATGGGCTTCCCAACTTGCGTGAGCCACGTGTGAAGACAGCTATCAAGACCATGCGTCTATTGGCCATCTCACTTTCGGCAGCGGTGCTGGGATTGATTATTTCCTATTTCCTTTTCGGTGTTCATATCCAACCAGGTAAAACCATGAATGCTGTTCTTATCAATTCTGCGATTGCTACATGGAATCCTATTTTTGGTCAGACTTTCTTATATGTAACATTGATTTCTGAGGCTACTTTATTGTTCGTAGCAGCACAAACTGGCTTCTTGGATGGTCCACGTGTGATGTCCAATATGGCGCATGACTCCTGGTTACCTCGTGGATTCTCTATGCTTAGTGACCGATTGGTTTCTCAAAACGGTATTTTAATCATGGGTGTGGCTGCATACTTAGTTATCTGGTTTTCAAAGGCATCTGTTGGTTTCTTGGTGGTGCTTTATAGTATCAATGTGTTTATCACTTTCTCATTGTCACAGTTTGGTATGGTAAAACACTGGTTTCAAGTACGTAATGAAGATAAAAAATGGTTGGGTAAATTGCTAATCAATGGTACTGGTTTTCTGTTGACTACCTTTATCTTATTCACAGTGATTGTGATTAAATTTGACGAAGGAGGTTGGATTACTATCATCATTACAGGTGCATTGGTGGCAATGTCAGTCTTTATCAAGCGTCATTACAATCATATAGGAAAAGAAATAGGTAAGATTCAAAAAGTGATGAATGCCAAAATGCCTGAAACCATTGCGGAACTTAACACCATGACTCGCAAGACCGAAAACACAGAAATAGATTATAACGATATGACAGCAGTAATCTTGGTGAATGGTTACACGGGTATAGGTCTATATTCATTGTTCAAAATTCTGAGCAAGTTCAAAGATGTGTATAAAAACTTTGTATTCATTCAAGTGGGTATTGTAGATGCAGACAGTTTCCATCAGGACGCAGTGATTGAGACCATCACAGAGAAAATTCAATTAGATTTAAGCAAATACATCTACCTCATCAAACAGCTTGGATATAATGCCGAATCGCGATATAGTATAGGTACGGACGTGGCTGAAGAAGTGATAAAATTAGTGCCAGAGATTGTAGAAAAATACCAAAACACAACCTTTATTGGAGGTCAGTTGGTGTTTAGTGGCACCTATCGTGCCTCCAGGTTATTGCACAACTATACCATTTTCTCTATTCAACGTCGTCTTTACCAAATGGGCTTAACAACGGTAATTATACCTATTTCGTTGAGAAAAGCTTTGCAGGTAAATAATTACAAATAAATTTGTATCATTAGATGAAACGAGCACGACAAATAAACTGTGACACACAAGGAGATATGTATGTGCGAGTTCTCCCGTCAAGTCGGGACAAGCTATCTGACAACTAAAAAACTATTATAAACAGATGAAACTCTCATGACAAAATTTAATCTATTTTGACCCACAAGGGTATGATTAAATTTTGTCATGAGAGTTCCATCTGACAACTGATATTTAAATTATAAACAGATGAAACCAAGACTTAATAAGCAGCATCTATCAGTGCAGTTTTTAATTAGCAATGTGGCAATAATCACAGTAGCCACCCTCTGCTACTTGTGCGTTGATTTGATTGGTTATCGAAGCGTAGCTCTTCTGCTTTTAGCTACAGTGTCTATCTTGTCAATTTACCTAACGCTTTATCCAGTGTTGGTTGCAGCTACGATGAGTGCACTTGTATGGGATTATTTTTTCATCCCGCCTCATTTTACTTTTCATATAGACAGCTCGGATGATGCGCTGATGCTTATGATGTACTTCCTCATAGCGCTGATTAACGGGGTGTTAACCTCTAAAGTGAGAGAACTTGAAAATCTTCAATTGCAAAAAGATGAAAGACAACATACTTTGAAATTGTATAAAACACTGTTTGATTCTATTTCGCATGAATTACGCACTCCTATAGCCACTATTGTATGTGCTTCTGATAATCTTTTGGTGAAGGATTCGAAAGTAACAGAAGAAAACAAAACAGAACTGATAGCTGAAATTTCCATAGCCGCCTTTCGTCTAAATCGTCTGATTGATAATCTATTAAATATGCAGCGCTTGGAGTCTGGTACTCTTCAGATAAAACCAGACTGGTGTGAAATCAATGAGCTGATTAATAGTCCACTAAATCGACTAAAAAAGGAGCTTTCGTCACATCAAGTATTGGTAGAAATTCAGGATAATTTTCCCATCATCAAGCTGGATTTTGGATTGATAGAGCAAGCTCTTTTTAATCTGCTTCACAACGAAACACTCTATACACCTACGGATTCAACCATTACAATTGCAGCAAGTTATATGGATGATTATTTGATGATTACTATTACTGATAATGGAAAGGGCTTTTCCAATGAAGACCTTGGCAGATTGTTTACCAAGTTCTACCGTTCATCTCATCAAACCACAGGAGGGACAGGGCTAGGACTGTCCATCGTCAAAGGGTTTGTGGAAGCCCATCATGGTGAGGTTTCTGCCGAAAACATGATTCCAAGTGGTGCTAAGTTTACTATCAAAATACCAACAGAGGCTTTTGAACTGAATGATTATTTGGACTTCTCGGATATGACAGTTGCACAAAACTCGAAGCATGAGACTTTATCGGATATTTATACGCCAAAAAAAAGGATTGATGATTCTAGTATCCATGGAATAGGTTAATATTGAAATTTAAAGAGTAAAGATATGAATTCCAAAATGAATATTTTGATCATAGACGATGAAGCACAAATTCGTAAGTTGCTTGAAATCACCCTTGATAGCAATAACTTTAATACGATGCTTGCCACCGCAGCCAAGGAAGGTGTCAACATGGCTGTGGTTCATCCACCCGATTTGATCATCCTCGACCTTGGACTGCCCGATGAGGATGGGCAACAGGTGCTTGTCAAATTACGGGAGTGGTACTTGGGTGCTATTATCATTTTGTCGGTAAGAAGTTCGGAGGAAGATATTGTGCAAGCACTGGACAATGGTGCCAATGACTACCTCACTAAGCCCTTTCGTACAGGTGAACTGCTGGCACGTATCCGCACTTCTCTACGACAGACACAAAACACAGCCGTAGTTCAGAAACTCGAATTTGATAATCTCGTCATTGACCTCACTGCCCGAACTGTTAGCATAGACGGTGAACCCATAAAACTTACCGCTACTGAATATTCGTTGCTCATCCTACTTGCCAAAAATGATGGGAAAGTTCTCACACACCAATATATTTTAAAGCAAATATGGGGTCCTGGCTACACACTCCAATCTCAATACCTACGTGTTTTTGTAGGGCAGCTTCGTAAAAAGATAGAACCAAATTCCAATAATCCGAAGTTTATACTTACCGAATCGGGTATTGGGTATCGATTCTGTGTCAAAGCGGAGGAATGACCAAAAAAGCTTATCTTTGTGAAACAAATGGTTCAATAACGAAATAGACTGGTACACCACAAAAGAATATTTTTAAACCACATAGGGCACATCAAGCGATTTATCTAAGAAAGGAATAAAGACACAAAGTTTTGCCTTTCGGCAAATTGGTTTGATTAACAAGAAAATAAAACGCTGTTTTATCTCTATGTGCTCGAAAAAAAAGCATGGTACGACTTGTATTGTTCAACAATGTGTTCTAAGTGGTAAAAACATGCCCACCTATAACGTAATAGAGCCTAAAAATCAAAAATAAGCTGAATAAAAATGAATATAAAGATAGGTGATAATGTCCGCTTTCTGAATGCAGTGGGTGGTGGCAATGTGGTAAGAATTGATGCCGTAACAAAATTGGTGTATGTAGAAGATGCTGATGGGTTTGAAATTCCGGTTCACGAAAAAGAGTGTGTGTTGGTAGGCGTGGTCAATGCCTCCACTAATATCCCGCTGAAAGACTTTAGCCCCAAAACGGCAGCGCCACAAGGAAGCAAAGAAGTCGCCACTCCATCTCCACAACCGTCAGTGCAACCAGTAATCGAAACTCCAGACGGCGACCAGCTGAAAGGATTACTGGCTTTTTTTCCGCTAGAAATCAAACAGCTACAAACCACTTCGTACGATTGTTATTTCGTAAACGATAGCAATTATTACTTGTATTACAATGTAGTTGTCCATCCAGATAACTCATGGAAAAGCATTGCCAACGGA
>CAIUKZ010000113.1 GCA_903899865.1 uncultured Bacteroidales bacterium
GGGATAATCCATGCCCAGTAGCGGTTCTATGTGAATGCGATTAAACATCACATCCACTCTTTTGGCAGCGGCAACATGTCGCGGTGCATCAGAAGCCGGACTGACATGCGAACAACCCACTGATGTACCAATATTCGCATCCGGGACATTGCGTCTGATCACTCTAGCTCCTTCGGCTTGACAGAGGGTGGAATGGTGAACTGCTGGGATATAATTGTTGATGCCCATTCTTCCTGGAGCATAATAGCCAAATAGATAACCTAGGGCTGTGTATGTAAATGGTTCATTGATGACTATCCAGTTCTTTACCCTATCACCAAATGCACGTGAGCATACATCGGCATATTCTTTGAAACAATTGACTATCATTCTGTTGGTCCAGCCACCTTTGTCCTCCAGTACCTGTGGCAAATCCCAGTGGTAAAGCGTAAGCCAAGGTGTCACTCCTTTAGCCAAACAGTAATCGATGACTTTGTTGTAGAAATCGATACCAGCCTGATTGACAGCTCCCGTTCCATTAGGCAGTATGCGAGGCCATGCAAGAGAGAAGCGGAAGTTTTTAAGGTTCAATGATTTTACAATGTCAATGTCTTCTTCGTACCGATGATAAAATTCACAAGCCACTCTTCCATCCGAACCATCTTCAATGCGTTTACCTTGGTGGGAAAATTTATCCCAAATCGAAATACCTCTCCCATCTAAGTCATGCGCTCCTTCCACCTGATAGGACGAAATGGCTACGCCCCATTCAAAATCAGTTCCAAAATCGTGCTTCGAATACTTTATCATCGTTGGTTGTAAAATTTGTTGGATAATAATTAAACCACAAAAGGCACAAAAGATTTGAGCATATTAAAATTTTAAAATTCAACCACATAGATACAATAGTTTAGTACATAGAATGTCTATTCTTTTCAATTGAGAAAGTACACATAGCAGATTCCGATTAATCGAAATCTTCAGCTAGATTTGCTATGTATCTATGTGGTTATAAACCAGTGTTTATTTGTGGTTTTTGCGTATTTTGCGTTCCATTATACTTTAAACCACAAAAGGCACAAAAAAAATACATAGTTACATCTTTTCACCATAAGCCAAATCGCCTGCATCGCCCAGTCCGGGGACAATGTATGCATGCTCGTTCAGTTCTGCATCGATGGCAGCCACCCACAGCGTGGTATTTTCAGGAAAATGTTTTGACACATAATCCACCGCCGCCTGACTGGCTATCACACAGGCTAGATGCAAATGCGCAGGTTTTCCTTTGGTGAGGAGTGCTGCATAAGCAAGCTCCATAGAACCACCAGTTGCGAGCATAGGATCGGCAATGATGAGCGTCTTACCATTCAAATCGGGTGAAGCAATGTATTCGATGTTCACCTCAAATTTCAGTGCATCTTTGTACTTGCGGTATGCGGACACAAACGCATTTTCAGCACCATCAAAGTAACTCAAAAACCCACTGTGAAATGGTAGTCCCGCCCTGAGAATAGTAGCTACCACAAGCTTTTCATCTACCACATTGACCACTGCTACTCCCAGTGGGGTAGTCACATCTTCAGATTGGTATCGAAGCGACTTGCTGATTTCATAGGCCATGATCTCCCCAAAACGCTCCATGTTTCTACGAAAACGCATGGCATCCTTCTGAATCTCCACTGAGCGAATTTCTTTCAAGTAATTACCCAATAGTGAATTTTGGTATGACAGGTTGATGATGTTCATAAGTTAGGCCTCCCCAAGCCCCTCCCAAAGAGGGGATCTAAAGTTAGTATTATTTGACATGCCCTTGTGTGTACCAACTATATTTTGGCACGTGTGTTTGTTATGCACTTATTTTATGGCTCTATAACGTTTTGGGTTGGGACACGATATTATTGCCTGCGACAATAGTAGCTTCGTGATATTTGCCTACGGCGATAACGACTTCGTGACTTTGTGTTCATAAAATGCTTTATCAGATGCCGTAGGTGAAATTTGCAAGCCAATTTGCCGAAAGGCAAACTATGTGTCCTTCTTTTTAATGACTGAACTTCTCAATGTGTTCAATGTCTTAAGTTTTTTGTGACCTTTTGTGGTTATAATTTCATTCTTAGGTTTCACCCACCTAATAGGTTGATTAAACCTATTTTATTAATGAAGCTTTCAATCCTTTAATTACAGCATTGCTAAAACCGTTCGCTTCCATTTCGTTCAGTCCTTTGATGGTGATACCGCCAGGAGTGGTGACTTTGTCAATTTCCACTTCGGGGTGTGACTGGTTGGCTTCGATTAGCTCTATAGCTCCGCGTAGGGTTTGCAACACCACTTCCTTAGCTACACCAGGATAGATACCCATCTCCACACCACCTTCCATAGCGGCACGAATGTATCGGAATGCATAAGCAATGCCACAGGATGAAAGTGACATGAATGCATTCAATTGGGATTCGGGCACCAAAAATGCTTTGCCCAACTCGCCAAACATACTCACTATCAACTCTTCATTTTCCTTACTGGCATTGAGAGAAGAGATAGTGGACACGCTTTGCAACACATCGATGGCAGTATTTGGAATCACTCTGAACATAGTAGCTCGTGGGCTGAACAACTCTCCCATTTTTTGCAAATCCACACCTGCAGCTATCGAAACAATGATTTGTTTATTATAATCAATCACATCTCTAATCTCATCGGCCACCACACTCACCAGCCATGGCTTCAATGCCAACAGGATGATATCTGCCTTTTTTACAATTTCTACATTGGACTGAGAAGCCACAATGCTCGCATTTGATGCTAATACAGCATCCAAGTTGGCTTGTAACACATCACTCACACTGATATTGGATGGTTCTACCAATGTGCCCTTTGCCAAACCACGTGCAATGGCTCCTCCCATATTGCCAGCACCAATGATGGCTATTTTTAAATTACAATTTTGCATACGCCGAGGTATTTACTTGTTTTAGA
>CAIUKZ010000114.1 GCA_903899865.1 uncultured Bacteroidales bacterium
GGCTCTTAAACCAATTTCGAATTAAATGCCTTCAAAGTGTCAAGTACATTGGTTTTCACATTAATGAAATGCTCAATACCTACTGCTTTCAGGTCATCAGCACAAGCTGGAGCACCTGCAACTACGAATAATGCTTTGCCGTCGATTGCTTTGAAAGCAACAGGAGCCAATTCTGCATATTCATCATCGCTTGAACAAATAACAATGATGTCAGCACCAGCTTCCAATGCAGCTTTTACGCCTTCTTCAGGTGTAGCAAAACCAAGATTATCAATCACATCATAACCAGCACATGCGAAGAAATTACATGCAAACTGTGCACGAGCCAAACGCATTGCCAAGTTACCAATGGTCAACATAAATGCTTTTGGACGTTTTGTAGCGCCTTCTGTTGCAAAGCGAAGTGTTTCAAACTCTTCTGCTGCACGCACAGGCAATAAAGTTTCGGTTTCATTCAAATGCTCTCCACATCCGCAATCAAGAGAAGCTTTATCTACTTTAGCAGAAGCTGACTCATTGAAGTTAGGAAATTGGTTAGTTCCCAAAAGTATTTCACGACGACTAGAAACAGCTTTCAATCTAGCAGTGGCAGTAGCTTTTACAGCTTGTTGAACTTTACCAGCTTTGATGGCTGCATAGAATCCACCTAGTTCTTCTACTTCTAGGAATATTTTCCATGCTTGAGCAGCCAACTCATTGGTGAGTGTTTCAATATAATATGAACCCGCAGCAGGATCAGCGACTTTATCAAAATGTGATTCTTCTTTAAGCAGCAATTGTTGGTTGCGTGCTATTCTTTCAGAAAATTCATCTGATGATTTATAAACAGAATCATAAGGCAATACTGTCAATGAATTCACACCTCCTAATGTAGCACTCATCGCTTCTGTTTGAGTACGAAGCATGTTTACATTAGCATCATATATCGTTTTGTTGAAAGTGGATGTTTCAGCATGTACAGACATTTTGGCTGCACATTTACAAACTCCATCTTCAGTGCTGTTGCATCCTGATTTTACACATTCAGCTTGGTAAGCATCTACCACATTAGCCCACAAAAGGCGAGCAGCACGGAATTTTGCAATTTCCATAAAGTAATTGCCACCAACGCCAAAATTAAATTTTATTTTCTTGGCTGCCAAAGAGGTTTCTACTCCACCTTCTACCAACATAGCAAGATAATCATTACCCCATGCCAAAGCATATCCAAGCTCTTGAGCATTGAATGCACCTGCATTATTAAGTGCTGTAGCATTTACAGAAAGCACCCTGTATTTTGGCAATACTGCGAGAATTTCAATCAATGACTTTGACTTTTCAACAATGCTTTCTTTTGTAAAACTTTTACCTTTTACTAGCATTCTGTTCATTGGGTCATAGTTAATGGAGCCCACTAATTTTGAAAGATCAAAATCTTTAGATTTAAACAATTCTACAAGAATTGTAGCCAAGTTTACCACATCATTTTGGCAAACAGTGAAGTTTAGCTCAATACAATCAGCAGCTATTCCATTCAACAGGCCTGCAATGTTGGCTGCCGTAACTTCTACTTTACCCAAACGGAAACCGATTGAATTCACACCTCTGTAAAGTACATCAAGTGCTGTAGCATTTGCAACTTTTGCGTCATCAACCACAATATCTTGACGAACAAACCATTCGTTGGTGGTTTTAGTACCTCTCACAAAAGGAAATACTCCTGGTGCGACATCTTTCGTCTTCAGGCTTTCAATGTCCTCCGAACGATAGAAAGGTAATACGTCAAAACCTTCATTTGTTTTCCATACTAGCTTCTTGTTAAAATCAGCTCCTTTGAGATCGGCTGTAATTTTGTCCATCCACTGCTGTGCGCTAACGTCTGGGAACTCTGCCAATAAATTTAATTTTTTTTCTGCCATATTATTTAGTTTTTCGAAATTTCTAAGCGACTACAAAATTACTATATTAAGTTCATTTTATGGTTTAAAACATGAATAAATTTGATATTTCATTACATTTTTCACACTAATATTCTTAAATTTGCCATTTACTGTCCCTGAATTCATAGCAAGCATATCTACAAAAAAAATAGCCACTTCAAATTAATGAAATGGCTACTCTGAAAAATTTAGATATTATTGCTTGATAACTTTCTTGATGATTACATTTCCAGAATAGGTAGTAATTGAAACTAAATACACACCTCTTGGCAAATAGCTTAAATCTACATTTTGTTCTGAACTAGTCATCATAAATTGACCTGATGTGGATAGGATATCGATAGTTTTTATATCATAGCCATTCACAAATATATTTGATTTGGTTGGACTTGGATAAATTTGATATTTATTAGACATCTCCACATCTGACACACTTGTACCAGCTGGCGTCCAGTCTATGGAAACTGCGGAGAATCCATTTTGCGACAAAGCTGATTGCGTCTGCTTGTTAGAGCCCTTCACAAAAGGAAAACTTGCATTATTATTTTCAAAATTACTATTATCTGTCAACTCCATCTTTAACACATAATTGCCGTCAGCAACTAATACGCTATTAGCATCCTTTCCATTCCAACTACATGTTCTTGTCACATGTTTATTCTGTGTAGCTCCAGTAGTGGCAGTCAAAGTATTTTCACCAGACGCGTTGTTCCATCCAACCAAATCCATCTTTCTGGTCTTGGCCAAAACCAACAACGAAGTTACAAACTTACCAGATGCATCTTCTATCCATATAGCAATAACATGATAGGGAGCATAGTCTGGAGTGGAAGTCTGCGAAGTATTAGTAGATACTGAAAGTGTACCTGCCGTCTGAGCATTCATATCAATAATAAATATGGCCACCAAAAGAAGAACGAATAATTTTCTCATACAATCATAATTTTTTGAGATAAATAAACATCAAGATCAATTGTAAAAATATAATAAAATATCAAATAAACCAACTAAAATCATCCGAACTTCAAAATTTAACTTTTAGCAGATGCCTGAAGAATAATTTACACTTATTAACAAAGACCATTATCACGAAACAAGTACTATCTCCCTATAAACAACTAAAACTTACAAAATTCGATAAAATTATTGATATTTAATTCGCACTATTTCAATGCTTTGATTTCCTTATCCAACACATCATACTCAGCGGTCATACCAAGACGGTAATAAAGTGTCTTTAAGTTCCTTTTGTATTCAATTTCAGCTGGAGCCACTTCAATTGCTTTTTTGAAAAATGGAATAGCTTCTTTAAATACTGCATTTGCTTTATCCTTTTCTGCTTTGATCAACTTATCATCTTTCAAGTTGCTATCTGCATCCATCCAAATCTTACCTGCTTTGTTATAATACAAACGGCCAATACCAGAATATGCTTCACCTAATTTCGGATCAAGGGTCAACACTTTATCATACGTAGCACGAGCAGCATCAAAATCCTTTGAGTCTTCATATAATTTAGCTTGAACCAAATAGTATTGTGTGTTTTTTGAATCTGAAGCAATGGCGGTGTTTAGATAATTCAAAGCTTCCTGTACTTTATTGGATGCGATGAAAAGATTAATTAAATTTCCAATCAGATAAGCATCTTTTGGATCATTTTCAAATCCTTGTTTTGCCACCTCAAACATTTTGGCTGTATCTTTCTTAGCTTGGTATTCTCCAAACAGGTATTGATAGACTTTACTTGTCTCGTATTTTTTATCTTTCAATGATTCAAAGATTTTGATTGCCTTATCATGCAATTCAGCACTAGAAGCGGCTACACCAGCGTAGAAGCGAATTTTAGTGTAGTTGGAATCCAGTTTTATCTCATTGTTCATAAGGGGTAACTTTGGAATCTCTGTATACACTTCAAATACACTTGTAGCCTCTGCATAACGCTTAGCATCAAACAAATATGAACCGTAAGTAATCAAATTAGAACCATCATTATAATACTCTTTGATTTTTGACTTGACATCTTTGCGGGTTTTTTGATTGACCTTTCCTTTTGCATCTGGTATTTGACCTACACTATCCGCTTTCAAGAAGTAGGCATAAGATTCTAGAATAGCTTTACCTTTTACATCTTTATCAATATTAGCACCTGGCATAAGGCTTTTTTCGTACAATTTTGCATTTTCTGCATTGCCTATCAAACCAGCCACATACCATGTTTCAGCCAGATTTTTGGTGGTGGAATCTGCAAGCGCCAACTTGATAGCTTCACGTGCACCTGCATAATCAGGATCGTCCATTAAAGCTTTGTTTTTAGCTTTTGACACATTTGATTTCTGAGCAAATGCACAAGTAATGCTGATTACCAAGACTAAGGATAAAATCAGTTTTTTCATTTTTTTGATGTTTTTATAGTTTACTTTTAAAAACGAGTCCACCAAAAGGTGATACTCGTTTTATTTAATTAATTCTCAGATGTGGTTTCAACATCCAACTCATCAGTTGCAGTATTCAAACCATCGGTTGCAGTATCCAAACCATCAATAAGCTCCTCTTCGACTTCCACTTCTGACATCACTTTACAGACCGAAGCGATTTCGTCATTTCGTTTTTCGAGATTGATAAGTCGTACTCCTTGCGTGGCACGACCCATCACTCTAAAATCCGCAACTTTTAGGCGAATAGTGATTCCTGACTTATTGATAATCATCAAATCACATTCATCAGTAACATTTTTGATAGCCACAAGTTTGCCCGTTTTGTCAGTGATGTTCATGGTTTTCACACCTTTTCCACCTCTGTTAGTAACGCGATACACTGCTACTGCTTCAATAGTATTACCATTTTCATCCACAGGAAGTTTGCCATCTGCATCCGGCTCTACTCGTTCATCTAGCATGGTGCGTTTTCCATAACCTTGTTGTGATACCACCATGATATCTTCACCATCCTCTTTGTTGACGCATATCATGCCAATCACCTCATCTTGGCCATCTTCGTCCAGTGTCATTCCTCGTACTCCAGTAGCGGTTCGTCCCATTTCACGCACTGCCGACTCGTGGAAACGAATGGCTCTACCGTTACGATTGGCCATCAACACCTCTGAATTTCCATCAGTCAAACGCACTTGTATCACTTGGTCATCTTCACGAATAGTAATGGCATTTACACCATTTTGACGTGGTCGTGAATATGCTTCTAAAGATGTTTTCTTTATCACACCATTCTTCGTACAGAAGATGAGGAAGTGTGATTTTGTATATTCTGGATCATTCAATCCTTTAACTCTTATAAATGCATTGACTTTATCATTGGAATCAATGTTAAGCATATTTTGAATTGCTCTTCCCTTTGAATTCTTACTTCCTTCTGGTATTTCATACACTTTCAGCCAATAGCACTTGCCTGTTTGTGTAAAAAACAACATGGTGTTGTGCATCGAAGCTGGATAGATATATTCTATAAAGTCTTCATCACGAGAGTCGCTACCTTTAGAACCAACACCTCCGCGATTTTGGGCTCTAAATTCTGTCAGCGCTGTCCGCTTAATATATCCTAAATGCGAAATGGTAATAATCATTTCATCATCGGCATAAAAATCTTCAGGATTGAATTCCTCTGATGAATAAACTATCTGAGTACGACGAGCGTCACCATATTTTGCTTTCACCTCAATCAGCTCATCTTTAATGATTTGCATGCGAAGTTCCACATTATCCAAAATACCTTTTAAGTGTGCTATCAAATCCAAAATCTCTTGGTATTCTGCTCGAAGTTTATCCTGCTCCATGCCAGTCAACTGACGTAAGCGCATTTCAACTACCGCACGCGACTGTACGTCTGACAATCCAAAACGTTCCATCAATCGATTACGGGCTTCTTCTGGTGATTTAGAGTCGCGAATGATTTGAATGGCTTCATCCAAATTATCCAAAATAATCATAAATCCTTCCAAAAGGTGTGCGCGTCTTTCGGCCTCTGCAAGTTCAAAGCGAGTACGACGAATCACCACTTCATGACGATGCTCTACGAAATAATGTATTAAATCTTTCACATTCAACATGCGTGGACGACCATGTACCAAAGCAATATTGTTTACACTGAAAGATGACTGTAAAGCTGTGTATTTAAACAACTTATTAAGCACTACACTTGAATTGGCATCACGCTTGATATCAATCACAATGCGCATCCCTTCACGGTCTGACTCATCGTTGATGTGCGAAATGCCTTCTACTTTTTTATCTTCAATCAGTGCTACAATAGCCTTGATGAGTTCCACTTTATTGACCTGATAGGGAATCTCATTAACTATAATTTTCTCACGACCAGCAGCATCAATTTCAATATCTACCTTGGAGCGAACCACAACACGACCACGACCAGTTTCAAACGCTTCTTTTACACCTGCATACCCGTAGATGATACCACCTGTTGGGAAATCGGGTGCTTTGATGTGATGAAGTAATTCACTTATTTCAATGTCATTATTATCAATATACGCCACGGTAGCATCCACCACTTCGGACAAGTTGTGTGGAGCCATATTGGTAGCCATACCAACAGCAATACCTGAAGATCCATTCACCAACAAATTGGGAATGCGACTTGGTAATACAGTCGGTTCTTTCAGCGTATCATCAAAATTCAACTGGAAATCGACCGTATCTTTATTGATATCAATCAACATATCCTCAGACAATTTACGCAAGCGAGCCTCTGTGTAACGCATAGCTGCGGGGCTATCACCATCAATTGAACCAAAGTTACCTTGCCCATCCACTAGCGGATAACGCATGGACCAATGTTGCGCCATACGCACCAAAGTTCCATAAATAGAAGAATCGCCATGTGGGTGATACTTACCCATCACCTCCCCCACTATTCTAGCACATTTCTTATAGGGTTTATCTGAATTATTTCCCAACTCGTTCATCCCATACAACACTCTACGATGCACTGGTTTAAAACCATCACGCACATCAGGTAGCGCACGAGATACTATCACCGACATGGAATAATCGATGTACGAAGATTTCATTTCTTCGTCAATGTTTACCTTAATAATTCTGTCTTGATCAATCATTCAATTTCTAATTTTATTACTTTCTAAAAAACGCACTAAATTACTCCTTTTTGTTGGATTAAACAAGAGTTTGATGCATTTTTACTCACAACACAAATCTACTTTTCAAACTCAAACTCGTTCGTTGATGAGACCTAATCTAACAGTCCTGATGCAACAAAGCAATCCTCAAAACAGCTCATATCGGCAGGTAATGACTCAAATATACCATATACGGCTGATCCTGATCCTGACATTGAAGCATACAAAGCGCCTATTTGATAAAGTTGCTCTTTTATTTGTTCGACGACAGGGAATTGAGAAAAAACTGATTTTTCAAAATCATTCTTCACATATTCACGCCACTGATTTAAAGGCTTTTTCAAGCAATCCACCAGACTAACTTCACTAGGACAGGGAGTTACACGCGAATAAGCGAGGGGTGTAGATACATGAATATCTGGCTTTACCAGCAATAGGAAATAGCCTTTTAATGAAAGTTTTATTGGTGAAAACACATTGCCAATTCCAGTTGCAAAGACAGGCTTATTCTTAATAAACACTGGACAGTCAGCCCCTAAAAGCGAAGCGAACTTTTCCATTTTCTTTTTGGAAATCTTAAGATCGAAAAGTTCATTCAACCCTTTTATCATAAAAGCAGCATCTGACGACCCACCACCCAAACCTGCACCAAAGGGAATTTGCTTGCACAAGGAAATATCCACAGGGGGCAATGCGTATTCGTACTGAAGCAGTCGATATGCTTTGACAATAAGGTTATCTTCTGGATCACCTCCTATTTCGATACCTGAAGACGAAAAACTATAATCCGAACAAGTAGATGAGGGTTGGATTTCAAGAACATCTGTTAGACCTATGGGGTAAAAAACAGTTTCAATATTGTGATAGCCATCGTCTCGCCGTTCTACCACATTGAGTCCAATATTGATTTTTGCATTTGGATGTAAAACCATGACATGAATTTTTCAAATATTTTCAAAAAAGCAAAAATACGCATTTTTGGCTAAAACCCCATAAGAATTGCAAAATGTAAAGTTATCAACAGCATGTTGAAACAAATTTCATTAGGGTTTGAGAAAACTTTTGTACTTTTGAATCCCCCAATTAGAAATCAAAAAAAAGATGGCAGAAAAACGCAATTATCAAAAAAAACCTACTACCCCACTACCTATTCCAGCAAATGAATTTGGCAAGCTCCCACCCCAAGCGCTAGAGCTAGAAGAGGCTGTGCTTGGTGCTATCATGATTGAAAAGGATGCCTATTCCATCATAGCTGACATATTGAAAGCAGACTGCTTTTATAAAATAGCGCACCAAAAAATTTATCAAGCCATTGTAACACTTTCTGTCAACATGGAGCCGGTGGACATGCACACAGTTACAGAACAATTGCGAAAAAGTGGTACAATTGATGAAATTGGAGGCCCCTATTACATCACGCTACTTACTGCCAAAGTATCATCGGCAGCACACTTGGAATACCACTCCAGAATTATTGTACAAAAATATCTAGCCAGAGAACTGATTCGCATTTCGACTGAAATCCAAACCAAGGCTTATGACGACAAGTCGGATGTGGATGATTTGATGCAAGAGGCTGAAGGAATGCTATTTGAAGTTTCGCAACGTAACCTCAAAAAAGATGTCACACAAATAGACCCTGTGATTGGTGAAGCCATCAAAAGAATGGGATTGGCGGCAGAAAAACAAGGCGCAAGTGGAGTCCCTACAGGTTTTCATGATTTAGATAAAATTACATCAGGATGGCAACGATCTGACTTAATCATCATAGCGGCACGTCCTGCAATGGGTAAAACAGCATTTATTCTATCCATGGCAAAAAATATGGGTGTGGATCACAACCGACCTACAGCTGTATTCTCACTGGAAATGTCGAACGTACAGTTAGTAAACCGCTTGATTATGAATGTTTGTGAACTGGAAGGTGAAAAAATTAAAAACGGTCAACTGAACCCAGAAGAATGGAACAAACTTCACAAAGACGTAAAAAATCTGCTGGGTGCACCAATTTACATTGACGACACGCCCAGTTTATCGGTATTTGAACTACGAAGTAAGGCTCGAAGACTTGTGAGAGAACACAATGTGGAATGCCTGATAATAGACTACTTACAGCTGATGAATGCGAGTGGAATGAGCTTTGGAAGTCGTGAGCAGGAGGTAAGTATCATTTCACGATCCCTTAAAGGATTAGCCAAAGAACTTGATATCCCAATCATTGCACTGTCTCAGCTCAATCGTGGTGTGGAAGGCAGAACGGGTATTGAGGGGAAAAGACCCCAACTCTCCGATCTTCGTGAGTCTGGAGCCATTGAGCAAGATGCGGATATGGTTTGCTTTATTCACCGTCCTGAATACTACAAAATCACAGAGGACGCTGCAGGTAACTCACTGATTGGTATAGCAGAAATCATAATTGCCAAACACAGAAATGGTGCCACTGGAGATGTGGCTCTCAAATTCAAAGGTGCTTATGCAAAATTTGCAAATAAAGATGAGTTTGATTTCGACAGCCAATCATCAGGATATCAAACTATTTCCTCAAAAATGAATGAGCCTAACTCAAGTTTTTATTCCGATTCTGCACCTGTGTCACCTCAGCCATTTAGTGGTTCGAATTATTCGGGAACGCCGTTTTGACAAATAAAAAATGTGAAGAGAGTATCTTCACATTTTTTGTTTGAACATTGACTATTATACATTTTGTTTCCTGCTGATAGCATCTCTGATTGTCACAGCCAATTCATATTTTTCTTCAGACACACACATTTCTAGAAGCTCCTCCAAAGCATGAAGGGATAATAAATCAAGTTCTTCGACCGACAAATCCTCTACATCCACATTTTTCTCCTCAGTTTTTGATTCTTCATGCTCTGCTTCTACCACAGTACCTACTATTTCGAGAATCTCGGACTTAATAAAAATAGGACAGTCAGATCGAACAGCGATAGCTACGGCATCCGAAGTGCGGGCATCTACCACTATGGTAGAGTCCTCGCGCTTAATGTACAATTCGGAATAAAAAACATCACTGACCATGTCATAAATCAACACTTTCTGAAGCTGCGCATCAAACACATGCAATAGACTTTTAATCAAATCATGAGTAAGTGGACGAGGCGAACGCTTATTATTCATCTTCAATGCTATAGACTGTGCTTCTGGTTCACCTATCATGACCGAAAAGCGTCGATTACCCTCCTCCTCACTTAACACAAGACCATAAGTGCCGACTACAGTTTGGTTATAAACCAGTCCTGATATTTTTAACTTTATTTCTGCTGACATACTCTTTCTCTTAAAATTAAGCTCACTCTGACCAAGAAGTTTGGACTACATATCTATTCCAAAAACAAATATACATAAAAAATCAAAGAAATAATCCAAAAATCAAATAGACTTTTTTGAAAATCAAATTATAGCCAATAGTACAAAAGAAATATTATGTGTACTTTTGTTTTCTCAATAAAAAGAACAAATGTACATTAAATCGAACATATCAATACGAAACAAACGAGCCACGTTTGACTATGAAATCGCCGACAGATTTTCTGCTGGAATTCAACTATATGGCACTGAAATCAAATCAATAAGAGATGGCAAAGCTAGTCTTGTGGATACATTTTGCACTTTTCACAACAATGAATTATGGGTAAAAAACATGCACATTGCCACCTACTTTTTTGGCACGTACAACAATCATGACGTGCGGCGCGATAGAAAACTGCTACTCACCAAACGCGAACTGAGCAAACTTTCCAAAGCCAC
>CAIUKZ010000115.1 GCA_903899865.1 uncultured Bacteroidales bacterium
AAATGAAATCTGATACAACTGATAGGGCATTGATTAACCGAAAGTGAGTTGCTCCAGCAGGTGCAATTACTTTGTTCAACGGATTAAAAGGCCCTACCGATAGCGTGGAGCTACTACGACTGCCATTATCAGTCAATGTGAATGGTGCAATGAATTGTCGCTCAAAGTTGCTGTTTCGATTGAAATGGAGACCTTTCAAGTACTTGCTTTGTGTCGAAATCAAAATGGCACGTACACCACGAGCTTCTGATTGGTCTTCCAAGTTGATTTTCTTCATTATACCTGTAAGACGACCTGTCAGCTGAGCATCACTCATTTGTTTCATCAAAGAGTTCAATCCCACACGCACCGAACGAGCAGCATGAGCACATCCACCGAACTCATTCATGTTTTCACGTGTCCTTACAAATGCAGCATCATTTTTGATTTGTTCGGCGGTTGCTCCACCTTTTAAACCTGCAAAATTACCATTCAAACCCTTTATTTTAAAGTGGCGGATTTGTCCAATTGTGCCACCATAGTTTACATGTCCTAGTTGACGTGCCATAATTTTGAGTATTATTAGGTTAGTAAATTTATTTACTGTAAAAGTACTCATCATTATCGCTTATTTATGATAGTAAAAGATGGTAAACTAGAGCTATTTAGGGAAATTCAAGCAGAGAGAATTTGTTTCAGTATTGTTTCAGTAGCCAAAAGAAAAACCCTCGTAAAATCCTTATTATAAGATTGTTACGAGGGTTTTAAAGTACCCAGAGCCGGGATCGAACCGGCATGGAAGTGAATCCACTGGTGTTTGAGACCAGCGCGTCTACCAATTCCGCCATCTGGGCGATTGTGGGCACAAAAGTACGCTTTTTTTTTGAACTGACAAACGAGAATTCAATTAATAATTAATAATTGATAATTAATAATTAATAGATTGCTGTATTTCAGCGGTTTGACGTTTGGTGATTAAGAGTTATTTCGTTTGTTTGCTACAAAATCATTGCGTTTGCCAGCGAAGATGTCATAACGACAATACCAGCAATCCAACGCTCCATTGAGCAGTCGAATTCTTTCTGAGGGTTTCAGTCCTATCTTATCTAAGCATTCTTCGTGTGAACTGATTACCCAAGCTGAGTTTCCTGCGAATTTATGCTTTACAGTTGTTCCTAGAGAAGCATATAGTCCATAGATGTCATCCGAGGTGATGCGCTCACCATAAGGAGGATTGGTAACCATGATGCATTTTTCAGATGGAGCTTCGAGTTTTTGTACAGGGGTTACATCCAACTGTATGTATTTACTCAGCCCAGTGCTTTTTACATTCTGTTCGGCTATTTTGATAGCGCGTGGCGAATTGTCCGACCCATATATTTTGAAGTTAAATGGACGTTCATACGAATCATCGTTATAGAGTGTATCAAACAATTCATCGTCAAAGTCATTCCATTTTTCAAAAGCGAACGAAGATCTGTAAATGCCCGGTGGAATGTTGAGTGCTATCAATGCAGCTTCAATAAGCAAAGTGCCCGAACCACACATGGGGTCAATGAAATCTGACTCGCCTTTCCATCCTGTCATCAAAATCATACCTGCAGCAAGTGCTTCATTGAGTGGCGCTTCTGTTTGTGCCACACGGTAGCCACGTTTATGCAGCGATTCTCCAGAGCTATCGAGCGACAAGGTGCATCTGTTTTCAGCAATATGTATATTAATCATCAACTGTGGTTTATCCAGACGGACAGACGGTCTTTTATCAAATTTTTCGGTAAACCAATCGGCTATGGCGTCTTTAACACGATAGGCTACAAACTTGGTATGACGAAATTCGTCTGAAAATACAGTAGAGTCAACCGCAAATGTGCCATCTACCGTCAGATAATCACTCCATGTGATCTTTTTGACCTGTTCGTACACTTCGTCAGGATTGGATGCATCGAAAGTGAGGATGGGTTTGAGGATTCGTGATGATGTTCTTAGGTAAAGGTTGGCTTTGTACATGAGTGACATGTCACCTGTAAAACTTACAGCTCTACGTTGTAGTTGCACATTATTAGCACCAATATTGACCAGCTCTGTAGCCAATACTTCTTCTAGCCCGCGAAAAGTTTTCGCAATCATTTCAAATTCCATGTTTTTTCAGTCTGTAGTGAGTGAAAGCCATCGGCATGACCCTCGATATTAGTAAATTCTTATTTTTTTGTTTGTGCCAGTTTAGCACCTGGAGCCACGTCGTTGTCTATCCAAAGGTTTCCGCCTATCACGGCTCCATCGCCTACAGTGATAGTACCTAAAATGGTGGAGTTGGAGTAGATGATCACATTGTCGCAGATGTGAGGGTGACGAGGGATACCTTTGATGGGGTTGCCTTCTTTGTCTAGCGGAAAGCTTTTAGCCCCAAGTGTTACACCCTGATACATCTTCACATTATTGCCTATAGTAGCCGTTTCACCGATAACCACACCTGTGCCATGGTCGATGGTGAAATAATTGCCAATGGTGGCTCCAGGATGAATATCAATACCCGTTTCAGAATGTGCCATCTCGGTGATAATCCGCGGAATAAGTGGAACGTCAAGGTGCAACAAAGTGTTAGCAATACGATAGTTGCTAATAGCCCGTATACTTGGATAGCAGAATATTATTTCACCGAAGCTTTTAGCAGCAGGGTCTCCATTGTAGGCAGCGATAACATCCGTATGTAATTGTTGTCTGATGGAGGGCAGTGTTTCAATAAATTGAACGGCTTTGGTTTCTGCCATTTGTTGAATTTCACTCTCTGTATGTGCGCCACTGTGATGAAAGCACAGTCCAGCTTTGATTTGTTGGGACAACAAAACAAAAAGCCTTTCGATATTTTCCTGAATATGAATACTTAAATTGTTGGAACTGACATCTGCTTTTCCATAAAAACCTGGGAACAGCACAGATCTGGATATTTGTACAATTTCAGCAAGTACTTCTATCGAAGGCATTGGATGATCACCATTTCTCTCGTGGCATACGTCTTTTATTCCTTCAGTTTGCGAAAGGGCGGCTATAGTTTTTTTTAATTGTTCTTTCATCATTGTGCGGTTAAAAATGATATTCATTATTGAGTGTAACTGTTGATATTCAAGCGTCTGAAATCAGCTTAATGGGTTGAGCCGAAATTGCTGTAATCAATCCTTTTACAGTTAAACAAAAATCAATTATCTTTGGCTTAAAAACAATGCGCAAATTTACGACAATTATTCTGCTTTGTATCACGTTTTGGGGCAATACTGGTCAAGTTAGGGCTCAAAACCTAGATATTGACGTTTTAAGGATGGTTCATAATCCACATCCAAGTGCGGTATCGGTGTTTATTTCTAACTCCACGAGCTATGTGGGTATGTCTGTGCCTTTGGTAATGGGAGTAGCTGCTCTGATTGAAAACAACGACAGTTTACTCAAAAGTGCTGTTTATGTAGGTACAGCATTAGCTGTGGATATGGCATTGACCTATTCTTTGAAACAAATAGTGGGTCGGCCACGCCCATATATCACTTATCCTGACATCGTTCCCGGCGAGTATCAAAGCTCCATGTCCTTTCCATCAGGTCATACATCGTTTGCATTTGCTTCGGCAACAGCATTGAGTCTTAGTTGTCCCAAATGGTATGTAATAGTGCCAAGTTATGCGTGGGCTTGCTCGGTGGGTTATTCGCGTATGAATCTTGGGGTGCACTATCCCAGTGATGTGCTGGCTGGTGCGTTGCTCGGTGCTGGTAGCGCCTACCTTACTTATGAGGTCAATAAGTGGTTTTGGGCTAAGACGGGGAATAAGAAAATTCTTTTGGATAAAAAAATTAGTCAACTGTGAAATGCTTTATCAGCCATCATTAGAAAGCACCATTAACCACTCGCAACAAAGCATAACATAAAAAACAATCGAATCCAAACACGTATTTTTGGTTACTCTCGTATACTCAATCGTATTATCTTCCACCTAGTCTGTTGAATTAAATCGATCTATTCGTTTGGTTGATACAAACCTTTCATAGATTATTATTGATTGTCAATTAATCACATAATGAAGAAGACCCTACTTTTAATTAATGCACTTTTATTCGTAGTTTCAACTGCACTTTTGTCAAGAACCATTGTGGTTAGTAAAACCACTTTGCCTGGTGCATATTCTACTATCAATGAGGCTACAGCTATTGCGGTGGCGGGTGATACCGTGTTGGTTATGGCTGGAGTATATAATGAAAAAGTGATAGTTCAACATGATGGTGATGCTAATCGGCATTTGACTTTACAATCAAAGTATGACAGTTTAGCAATTATTGATGGTACTGGTATAGCTATGGATGAATGGGGTAATGGGTTGATTCATATAGATGGTTTGTCATACATTGACGTAGTAGGCTTTAAGGTCATCAATTCAAGTTCGAATGGCATATATGCTCATTCATCTGATCATATTCGAGTTAGGAAATGCACTACGAACAATACCAAATCATCAGGAATAGGCATTTGGAATAGTTCAAAGGTCTTAGTTGACTCAAACGAAGTGGTGTTGGCGTGCAACGGTGGAGCTCAAGAGTGCATCAGTGTGGCTGGCTGTGATTCTTTCGAAATATGCCACAACCATGTGCGCAACAACGGAGTGGGTCTCACAGGTGGTGAAGGTATTGACTCTAAACATGGACGCTACGGCTGGGTGCACGACAATCATGTGCATGATCTGTCTCGTTTGGGAATTTACGTAGATGCGTGGAATGTACACATGCATCATGTATGGGTGTATAACAATCATGTCCATAATTGCAACGCATGGGGCATAGCACTTGCCGATGAAGACGGAGGATTATTGTCGGATGTCTATGTTTACAACAATATTGCGCATAATAATGTAATGATGGGTATAGGTGCTGAGGCGGATAATTGGGGTGTTGCCGGCACAACACATCAACTTCGCAACATACACATCTATAATAATACTTGTTACAATAATGGTGGAACCTGGGGTGCTGGCGTGCATGTGTCGGGTGGACTTTGCGACAGTATTTTTGTAAGAAATAATATTGTTGCTTCAAACAAATACGCACAACTTTTGGTTGAGAACGACCTCACAAATATGTTTTTGGAAAACAATCTTGTGTCTGGAACGAACAGTTTGGGTACTACTTCGAACAATCAGATAACAGCCAATCCGATGTTTGTCAATGGTTCAAAGTTTGATTTTCATTTATTAGCCAGCTCACCTGCTATCGGGAAAGCCACGTTGAGTGATTGTCCTGACTTTGACTTTGACTACAATAAGCGCTCAACTGCTGATGGCAAAAATCCCGATGTAGGGGCTTTTGAGTTTCAGTCAGGAAACAGTCTGACGCTACCAAAGGAGATTGAGAACTTTTATTTCTATCCCAATCCATCCTCTTCATTTATAACCGTATTGGCAGAGGAAGATGAAGCACGTGTAGAGTTGGTAAATCTTTATGGGCAGATTGTTTGTCGATTTGCATCAAAACCATTCCCTCAAATCATTGACATTAGTCCTTTTCCTCAAGGCTTATATGTGATAAGAATAGTGAAAGATAAGACCCTGTTAAAATCGGCTAAACTTATCAAGTCTCAGTGAGCAATCGTCACAAAATGTCGTAGATTAGGACTGAAAGTTGTAGTAGTGGATAGTGAAAAGCAGTTTTATTTTTTAAAAAGCTTAGCAGTAGCTTTTCGATATTGAGGGCTGACAACTAGAAATACAATGCTCACTATGATGCAGATAGCAGTAATTAATCCGAATACCGCTGTGCTATTTTCATCAGAAATGGCTGTGGTGACACCAAATAGAATG
Organism: uncultured Bacteroidales bacterium; assembly: GCA_903899865.1. Taxonomy (GTDB): domain Bacteria; phylum Bacteroidota; class Bacteroidia; order Bacteroidales; family Paludibacteraceae; genus Paludibacter. Next base: position 5,810 of record CAIUKZ010000115.1, read on the forward strand.
GCAGCAACAAGAACAAATCCAAAGGTGTTGAAATTCATAAATGCTATCATGTCACCAATTCTCCTTCCCAATCGCTCGTCCTGAACCAATGCCAGGCAAGGTATTTGGAACACACCGCCCAAGAAAGCAATTGCAAATATCAACCCTACAAAAATAGGTAGTGGGAAATAAAACAGCGTTACCACCAATGATAGCACACTCATGCCTACAATGCCAATCAGGATTAATCCAATTTTTATGGTTTTTCCTGAAATTTTCCCCACTGTCCAACACCCAGCTGCAATACCTACTGCCGCACTAGCCATCACCAGCCCAGTGATGGAATTGGTGGTGTGATACATTTGCTTACAATGGATGAGTAGATTCATCTGAATCAAACCACCTATTAGCCAAAAAACCGATGCTCCAAATATCCCACTTCCTACAAGGTCATATTTGCCTGCTTCTTTGAAAGACTTGATAAAAAAATGAATGGGATTGAGACTGCCAATATTTGTTTTGTCCTCTGGTATTTCATTTACGGATATTTTGCTAGAAACATAAAACCCCCATATAGCTAGGCCGATGAACATAGAGTAAATAATCCAATCCATTTTCAAGTCAGAGACTACTGACCCTGCCACTGTGCCAAGTAAAATGCCTAGAAACACAAGCAATTCGAACACACTGCTGCCATACGATATTTCTTCATTGCCACCAATGTCTCTTATCAAGCCGTATTTTGAAGGAGAATAAAGGCAGGCAAACACACCCATGATGAGTATTACGATGATGGCCAACACTATCCACTGGAAATAGAAAGCTATGCATGCTACTGCCATCACTGGAATTTCGACAAGTTTGAAGGTTTGATAGACTTTCTGTTTGGAATAAATGATTGCAAGGCGTCCACTCAAAGGAGAAAAGAGCAGGTACGGCAACACCAAGCAGGCCGAAAAAATAGAAATAAGTTGCGACTGTGTCAGCCAAGATGGCAAGGCCCAAGTGACGGCGATGAATATCAAGCAGTTTTTCAAAAAATTGTCATTGAACACCCCCAGAAAGTTGCTCAGAAACAACGCAGACCATTTACTATTATTCAACTTTCCGATGTTCATAAGGCGTACATTGCGTAGATGTGCATGTTTGTTTCTTATCTGAAAATAAACACATTAATTGGCAGGTTTGTTTGTGGAGTTTGATTTTGAAAACGATTTTTTGATCCAATTGGGGATTAATAGCACTCCAAAAAACAGATACAGGTAGTAACTGATTAGACGCCAGATGAGGGTCACAAAAATAATAGCACTTGCCGAGGAGAAAATATCGCTGTAATACATTTTGAAAGCATATTCGCTCACTCCACTTCCTCCAGGTGTAGGGCTCACTACCATGATTACCCACAACACCAATTGTCGTGCAAATACCACCAAGTGATTGCCAATGGGCGTGAAAGCAAGAAAGATAGCATTCACCACCAGAAAACGAGCAGTCCAAGTGAGCAATGTAGTGCCAAAAGCCTCTGCCCAAAACAACATTCCACGCCCACCAAAGTCTTTGGAAGTGTGCACCAGGTTGTCAGTGAGTAATTCTACTTTGTGTTGCCACCTACGAATAAATGGGAGTGAAAAAACCAACAATAACATGTGTTTTATCCAACTTGGCTTGCGAAAAATACCGATAAACAAGATGGTAGTCCAGATTAAACGACCCACATACAAAGACCAAAATATCACTCCGAAAGTAGAAACTATGGTTGATGACGAATTGAAAATTGCATCCATAGGAATGAATACAAATAGTAGCGGGCACATAAAAATAAAGAAAAGCTCGTCCAAAAACAGATTGACAAACATGATGGTGGTACTTCTACCTGCGTTTATGCCCTCTTTCATTAGGAATATCACCACCAGACTTGACCCACCAACCGCTGCTGGTGTGACAGCTGAGGTAAATTCGCTGAGAACATTGATATGAAATGCTTGTTTCCAACTCAAGTCATTGTCAGTAATCATTCTGAATCGCCATATCATGCCGAAATCTCTCACCAACATCAACACAAATGCCAACAGGATAAACAGTAAACTGGTTGATGTAAAGCTTAATTGATGCAAAATTGCAGGGTCAAACTCTTTGAGAAATAACCAACCAATCACCACAAGTCCCAGAAGAACAGGAAGTAATACTTGATAGGTTTTAAATGCTTTTGGAGAATTGGGGGGAGTGGTATTTACTGTCTCCATTTATGTTTGATTAGATGATTATACCTGTCTAGCACTTCTTCTGTCACACTTTCCCAGGACCTGGCAATGGTTTTTGACGCATTAAGTCCTACTGTAATTATTTGTTGTTTGTTGCCAATTAATTCTTTAATCTTATTTGCAAGAGCCTCCGCCTTGTTTTCTATCAAAAATCCATTTTTATTATCGGTAATTATTTCTGCAGATGTGGAGTCCTTTACCAATATTGATGGTGTATGCATGGCAGCTGCTTCTCTCACCACCAACGGAGCATTGTCATAAATAGATGGAAAGAGAAATAAATCAGCCGCAGCATAGTATCGCTTCAATACATCTCTATCGGTAATCATACCCAGAAACTCAACTTTCGATGACAAACCTAGTTGGTCAACTAGCTGTCTCATCTCATCTTCAGCATATCCCACACCAATAAAGTACATTTTGAAAGCCAAATCATCCAGCAATGCTAGTGATTCAATAATCATTCGAGTATTTTTTTCCCAAATGTGCTGTCCTACAAACAGCAATACAGTCTCTTCGCCATTGATGTGGAGTTTTTTGCGAGCAGCCTCTTTAATGGGTTTAATGGGGAGGTTGGTGGCAAAGTCATTGCCATTGTCCACTACTATGAGTTTTCCTTTGTAGCCATATTTTCTGATGGTTTCTTCCACTGCTGGCTGGGGAATCCAAACTTCATCCGCCATTTCGAAGAATTTTATCACGTCTATCACCATCAGTTTCGCCACTTGTTTGTTGTAAACTGCCCTTTCGAAATCATCCTGATATTTGGAATGAAAACTTGCTACAAATGGAATTTTTTCCTTTTTTGCAATGTTAAGAGCTATATTCCCAGCACTGAATGGGCTATGGGCATGTACAAGTTTAAATGAAATTTGATCCATTTCATTTCTAAACGACATATCAATTTTTGGCAACCCTAGTCGGTAAGGTTTTCTACCAATGATGGGTATTGAGGTATATCTATAGACTGGAAAGCTTAATTCGTCATCATTAGAATTGGGTGCTTTCAATGTGAACACTCTTACATCCTCGCCTTTTAGTTTCATCCAATGGGCACAGTTTTGAACAGCTAAAGCCACACCATCAATAATGGGGGGAAAGCTATCATTGAATAGACCTATGGTTTTATTTTTAGAATGAGTAGTGTCCATTTTATTTATTGTTGCTATCTATTGTTATCTGCCAAGTTTTGGGTTCACTTTTTCAAATCATTGGAAAATCCAATAGTAGAAGAGTTGACCTTTAAGTATCCCCTATATTGGTTGGCAATTTTTCACAATTATTTTTTTACATTCTGCAAAATTAATGAAAGTAATCTCAAAATCCATTTGAATTATTATTTATTGCACATTCTCGTGCTGTTATAATTGTTTTTTAACGAAGCAAGGTGCTGTTATTGTCTTGAAGACAAGGAAAATTCTGTCGAGAAACTTTTTTTAATAAAATTCAATCCTCCTTGACCATTGTAAGAACCTTCGGTTTCTGTGTTTTCGTCAGACAAATCAGGACTCATTCCTGGATATCTACTACCACTCCTCATTCCATTATTATACATTCCGTTTCCCATTCCATTAGATGACATCGGGCTATTTCTTTGGGTGCGTGCGCTTCCCATCGGTCTGTGTAACGTAGAACTATGTCTTTGCGATAAATCATTCAACACCACACGAAGACTAAAAGGATACTGCTTACTTTCTGTCAGTGTATATCCATTTCCATACATTTCTTTGATTGGAATTCGATACTCAATGGTTATTGTTTCTGGATTGGGGAGACTTTTAGAGTATCCAATTCTTGTAGAGTCTAATGACCCTTCGACAGTGACTTTGTCAGCATATCGAAATCCTTCAGTTGTTATTGAGTCAGATTTACTTCTGACCATCATTTCGGATTTGTCAATAATGGACGTAGCCTGTGATGTGCGGAGGAGACTGCCGCTTCTGCCCATGTGACGAAGGTAGCTTATTAGTGGTGGATTTGTTTTGGTAGTTAGTTTCAAAGAAAATCCAGCGATTTGCATCTGTTTCACAGTAGATGGTTCGTTGCATTTAATGATAATGTAGATCTGTGACTCATCATTTCTTACTTCATACAATATTCCTGACTCCGAATTGAAATACTTTGGATTGATGCCCCACTCAGTCATTTTTCCATCAATATTAATTGGCGAGGTTTGATAGACCGATTGCTTGGTTTCTGCAATTGTCACTCCTGAAATCAGAAGTAATAAAATAGTTAGTAGGTGGTTTGATTTGACTTGCATTTGTTTGTCTTTAGTCCCTAAAACGTCCAAAAGGGAATGTAACACAGTTTTCTCGCAAATTAAAGTCCATGGATGTTGAGCCATTCTATTGATGGGCAACTGTTTAGTTCTTATACCAGTAACTCTATTTGATGTCAATTTCATAGGGTAATCGAGCTTGAATACCACTGATCTTGCCAATATTTTGAATTTGTTTGTAAACCGTATATTGCTCTCCTAGTTTGGACTTCAAATATTTTGTTTCTACGTCCTGCGAAATGTCTTTCATGAGTTTTGTCATAAAGTCTAGTTTCTCAGGGTATTCCACTACGGAGAAGTTTTTTAATTTGGCCTTTTTAACAGCAATGTCAATGGCCGTATTGATGCCTCCCATCTTATCTACCAATCCTTTTTTTATGGCATCATCGCCTGTCCATACTCGGCCTTCAGCTACCGCTTTGATTTGATCTACAGTCAGCTTTCGTCC
>CAIUKZ010000116.1 GCA_903899865.1 uncultured Bacteroidales bacterium
GGAATATGATGTTTTTCACCTAACACACCCACTGATTTGATATGATCTGCATGATTATGGGTGATAAAAATTCCCCAAATTTTATCAAAATCCAATCCAATCTCCCGTAAACACTTCCTGATAGTTCTAACCCCTATCCCTGCATCAATCAAAATACCATGATCAGTATTACCAATAAAATAACAGTTTCCACTACTTCCACTCCCAAAACTTTGAAATCTCAACATGTCTATTCTCTCTTATTTGACTACAAAATTATATTAAAAAAATGACGAAACACTCATTCTACAACTCCATTTTAGCTAATTTGACCTAATTTTAGCTTTTTGAAGTGACTTATTTTCGAAATTTCTAATATTTATGAGTTTGGCTTGCAATACCTTTCCTGCCTCATTATTTTTCTTTTCTAAATCCATAATTTTTTGGGTAAATAGTTTCTTTTCAGCTGAAGTATCCAGATTTCCGTATATCTGTCTAAGTTCATCCAGTTGGAGCTTTTTATTTGACAGATCTAAGCTCAGCCTATTATACTCTATGCACATTTTCTTCGCTTCAAAACTCTTAAATTCATTAACGTACTGATACACGAGGGTATCATTGATTATGATATTTATTTTTTTTGTCAAGTCCTCATATATTACTGCTGACGAATCATTCATTACTGAGTCTGAGGTGGTTCTAGCCACTTTGCGATAGCTAGCTAGTTGTGCTAGCTTTCTTATATACGTTTTATCATCAGTGCTAATAACTCTTTTAGTATCATTAGTTTCAAACGTATAAATCATCACTTTGTTTGACGGAAGATTTCTATCGGAGGCAAACCAACCCATTTTTTGTTGCTCATCAATCACCATCATATAGTCATTACTGGGTGAATTAAAAGGCATACCTAAATTTTCTGGTGTCAAAAAAGTTTTAGTGACAGGCGAATATCTTGTAACAAACAAGTCGTAACCACCCAATGAATTCTCGCCATCAGAAGCAAAATAAAGTGTGATGCCGTCTAACAGCAAAAAAGGATAGTTTTCGTTTGCTGAAGTGTTGATATTTCTTGGTAGAGAATCAGGTAATGACCAATCGTCCATCAATCTAAAGGATGAGAACAGATCCATTTGACCATGAATAGAATCGGAAAAATAAATGCGGTCTTTCCTTTGGGTAGTGTATTGTATTTTATCGGTCTGTTGCCCAACTACTTTAACTTGTTCTTGAGTTAAAGACCCCAATTCAATGCCATACCGATAAAAATTTAGAAAATCAGATTTATCCACAATCACACTGTCAATCAAAGCAATATCATCAACCTTTGTCATCATACGAGCACCAATCTCAGCTTTTTTTAATCCGTTTTGTACTTCGTTCATCCGCGAGTCATTGGGTGAAATATGTTCTAAGCACGATTGGTAAGCCTTTACAGCTTCTTCAAAACGATAAGTTTGAAAATACAATTCACCTAGAATAAAATCTCTATGGGAGAATTTGCTAGTGGCTTGTTCCAAATGCAAGATGGCATTCTCAGTATCTTTCAATTCATAACACGAGCGACCTATCATGTAGTGTGAAAATGGGTCTTTCGGATTTTTTTTGAGTTGGGCTTCGTAATACAACTTTGCTTTGTCAAATTGCTTATTGGCGAAATAAGTCTCACCTTCGGACTTATTAGCTCCAAAAGCAACAACGGACATTAACAGAAAATAATATATAGCGAAAATTCTAATCATGAAATCATCGAATTACTTAATATCATTGGCTTTTTGAAGTACAGCTTTGGCTTCATTATCACCTTTTTGGAGTATTTCGTTTGACTTTTTTTGAGCCTCAGCAATAATTTTTTGGGCACTCACCTCCGCCACTTTCTTGGCAAATGGATTTGAGGCCTTGCCTACCAGCTGATCGGCCTGTGATTTGGCTATGGCTAGTACCTGATCGCTTGATTGTTTGGCAGTATTTCGGATATTATCAGCCTGTTGCTGAGCTGCCTTTATGGCTTGTTCTTTTCGTAGCTTGGCTTCATCCAGTACTTGTGTCTTCACGGCTTCTACTTGTTTGGTTACTTGAGTTATAACCTTTTCTTTTGCATCGTTCAGCACATTTTTGAGCGATCCGCCCAAGTCCAATTTTACTTGAGGTTTATCAAAAGGACCTACAATCTTAAATTTCACTTCAGAAAACTGTTGAAATCTCATGGTTGCTGGCAAGTAAACCACACCATCATAATCTATCACCTTTTCAAAAGAGGTAGTACCACCCAACTTCATTTTGACTTCACCCATCTTCATTTCAAAAGGTTTGGTAATGATTTTACCATCATGAATTTCAAAATTTATAACTATATCATTGAGTGAAGTTGGGATATTGGCTGTTTTTACTGCCTTTTGTAAATTAGTCAAGGCTGTTACGTTATTCAACCCTACTTGCTTGGTGGACAACATTCCACTTCCATTCAATGAATTCATGTCGGGCATCATGTCCTGTTTCAAAAGCATTTTCAATCCTACGTTGACATTCAATTTCCCTGTAGCTTTTTCAAAAATTGGTGCAATTTTTTGCATGGACTCCACCTGTTTGCTCAACTCGGCAAACTGCACTTCACTCATTTTCAAATCGCAACCGAAAGAAGGCTTACTTGGCGTAGAAGTGCTATAAACCGCACTAGCACCCATGGTTCCACCAAAGGCCTGCATACTCATGTTTTGGAATTTCAAATCACCATCTACTATCACTAGTTCACCTTTTGCATTTTCAAAGTGCATTTTGCTGTATAGGAGTTGTTTGAACGTGGCGTTCAATTTAAAATCGATGTTCTTTGGAATCACAATCACGGATAACTTACTATCATTCTGAGATTTTTCATCTTGTTTCTTGGCATCGTCTGATGACATAAAATCGGATGAATTAAAGTAGTCGGATTGCATCGTCATCTGCCCTTTAATGGTCTTATCATGAAGGGCATATCCTATGAAGTTTTCGACTTTACCACTCATTGTGAGATCATTGCGACCAATTTTGAGTTTTAAGGTTGTCAGGTCAATGAACTGATTGTTGAAAATCATATTGGCAGTAGCAATTGCAACTTCTTGCTTGAACGATTTCATCTTCACCTTCATGTCGGTGATGCTCATATTGCCAGAGAAAATAAATTTTTCATACTCATTATTAGAGTAGTAGGACATTTTTCCAGCCATATTCACATTCATATCAAATAGTCCATTGAGGTGAATGCTATCATCTAGCGGATAAAATTCGTTGATTTTACCTAGGTCAATTTTCCCTACGGCTTTGAAAGTCAGGTCTGGATCTGAGAGTGGAGTGGCTATTCTCAGTTGAGTACTAAATGGATGCGAACCCATGGTAAATGAAAATTTTGAAATATCTACCACAGTAGCATCTAGTGTTTTCCCTGGATTAGTTATGCTAGCTGTTACGTTAATATTTTGCAATGATTGTGGGAGATTTGGATATTGGAAACTGCCGTTGGTAGCTTGTAGATGCAAGTCAAAAGCGGGATAAAAATCGCCCACCATTTTACCCTTTACGAAACCCGACATGTTTACTTTTCCATCTGCCTTGATGTCTTCGAATGATTTGGAATAAATGGCAGGAACGAGTGACAACACCGACTTAAAATCAACTTTATCTGTTTTCAGTTTCAGATCCATATCCCATCCGTCGGCCAGACCTTTTACCCAGCCCTCCAAGGAGAAAGGGATGGCGTTAAAAGTTGATGAATTCTTCGATAGTTTGTACACACTATTTTTCAAGTCCGCATCAATATCTACATCCAATTTTGCCTTAGCAGAGGATATGTATTTGATTCCACCCATCCAAAAATCCAGTGATTCTAAGTCCGATTTAGTAGTGAGAGTAGTATTATCGGCTGTCAAATCACCTTGGGTAGTATGATTAAAGTTCTTGATTACAACCTTGCGTTTCCCCTGTTCATCCCAATAGACGATATTGGCATTTTTTATCTCAAACTTTTTAAGAAGCAGTTTGAAGTTTGACTTTGTAGTGTCTTTCTTTTGCTCTGGAGACGGTTTCATGATGTCCCAGTTGGCTTTGCCGTCTGGCAATACGTGAGCCATCACCTTGATATTGTCAAATTGCAACTTTTTCACCTCATAACCAGTTGTAGAAAGTAAACTTGCAAGATTCACTACCAAATCAACATGCTCAGCAGCAATCAATGTATCGGCTTTAAATGCACCTTGACCTACTATTTTCAATCCATCGCATCGTACGGTGGCATAAGGAAAATGAGCAAAAAAGCTCAATGATACATCTTTAAAATCAACTCTCGCAGTCATTTTTTGATTGATTTGCTCTTTAGCTGCTTGTTCTATCTTATCATGCAAAACAAAAGGAAGAGAGACCATTACCAACAGTAATAAAACCACAAATGAAATGATAAAAATGATAATTTTCTTACTAGATTTTGACATACGATTCATTATTTAGATGTTTACTTCTCGAAAAACACATTGGAGACAAAAATACAAATTTATCTCTATAGTAGAGTTAACTTTTAAGAATTATAGCATTTATTGTCTTGGCTAAATTTATTCCTTAAATTTGCATAAATTACATACATCCAAGGTATAATAACAAACGAACCCGAATGAAGATTCTCCTAGTTACGCCACCACTCACACAATTAAACACCTCATACCCTGCTACATGTCAATTAGTAGGATTTCTTAAATCTCAAAACATTGATGCTGGTCAGATGGACTTAAGCATTGAACTTGTCAATGCACTTTTCACCAAACGAAAATTAAATGAAATATTTGACTCCCTACCTCCCATCAATAAACTGTCAAAACAAGCTAAAATAATCACGCAGCAACGAGATTTCTACACCAATACCATTGAGTCGGTGATGCGATACATAGGTGGAAATGATAGTAGCCTTGCCGTTCGGTTTAGCAACCCTGACTTTTGGCCTGTGACAAAACGAACCCCCAACGAAGAGGATCTCGAATGGGCTTTTGGATTAATCGGAAATCACGATAAAGCCACGCATCTATGCACCTTGTTCTTACGCGACTTGTGCGATCTGATTAAGGAGTGTATTAATCCTCATTTTGAATTAATTAGATATGCTGAATCACTTTGCATTCGCCTTCCCGAATTCGAGCCACTACATCAGGAACTTCAGAAAGAACTGAATCTGATAGACCGATTGATGCTTGACTTATTTGAGCGCAAGTTCAATTATTCTAAACCTGAATTTGTAGGCTTTACTGTCCCATTTCCTGGCAACCTGTATGCTGCCCTGCGCTGTGCTCAATGGCTGAAAGCAAACCATCCTGATGTGAAAATATGCATGGGAGGAGGATATGTCAACACCGAACTGAGACAACTATCTGAAACGAGACTCTTCGATTATATTGATTTCCTTACATTTGATGATGGTGAATTGCCACTGTTGCAGATTTTAAATAAGGGTGAAATGATTCGCACCATGTATAGAAATGAGGAGAATGAACTTATCAAAGTAAATCTGAATAGTCAAAAAAACATCGCATTCAAGGACTTGGGGACACCTACTTATAAGGGATTGGTAAGAAATAATTACATCAACCTCATAGAACTCACCAACCCCATGCATGCCCTCTGGAGCAATGGCAGATGGAACAAACTCACACTGGCTCATGGTTGTTATTGGGCAGGCTGCTCATTTTGTGACTGTAATCTGGACTACATCAACAGATATGAAACGGCTGCCATTCAACTCATTGTGGACAGAATGGAAGCCATGATTGAAGAAACGGGTGTGACAGGATTTCACCTGGTGGATGAAGCAGCACCACCCGCAGTGCTGAGACAATTGGCTGAAGAAATCCTTAAACGCAAACTTACAGTGAGTTATTGGGGAAATGTTCGTTTCGAAAAAGCCTTCACACCTGAGCTTTGCTACCTGATGGCACAGTCTGGATGTATTGCCATCTCGGGAGGACTGGAAGTAGCTTCCGACCGGATTCTACAACTCATCAACAAAGGAATTACCATCGACACTGCCAGTGAAAGTATGAAAAACTTTACTCAAGCTGGCATTATGACTCATGCCTACCTCATGTATGGATTCCCCACAGAGACAGCTAAAGAAACCATCGCATCACTAGAAGTTGTAAGAAGTTTATTTGAAAAAGGGTGGTTACAGTCTGCCTTTTGGCACCGCTATGCCATGACTATGCACAGCCCCTCTGGCATGAAGCCGGAAAGCGTGGGTGCTAAACACATCCCCACACCACTCGGAACTTTTGCTAACAACGAAATACCCTTCACCACCGACCATGAGATAGACCTTGATTTTTACGCCAAAGGACTCCAACTTGCTACCTACAATTACATGCAAGGCGTGGGCTACGACGTAGCTGTAAAAGAGTGGTTTAAATGAAAAAATAGCTTCATCTACTAACAGTCAAAACTCTTACTTAACCATTGGTGCGCAGAACGTGATTCGAACTACCACGCCGTTGCCAGAAGGAGTAGGTTTATCGAGCTCGACAAATGTAGTAATTTGAATTCCATTGTTCACAAAGTATTCACCACCTTAAAGGTTAGGGCTATGAGGCTACAATTTGACTATTGACTTACCATTTGTATCACAAAAACAAATAAGTCTTTAAAAAAATAAGTACTTTTGCAGAACAAAGAATCGCCCATTTGAGTTTGAGATTTATGAACGATATACAATTGCAAAACATACGTGCTGAGTTCCCTATACTTCAAGAAAAAATCTACAACAAAGAGTTGATTTATTTTGACAATGGAGCTACTACTCAAAAACCTAAATGCGTTATTGACCGAATAACATTTGGGTATGAACATCTCAATGCCAACATACACCGTGGTGTGCATTACCTTAGTCAAAAAGCAACCGAAGCGCATGAAGATGCCCGAACGGTAGTAGCCAATTTTCTTGGAGCAAAAACCCGTGAGGAAATCATCTTTACTAGGGGCACCACCGAAGCCATCAACTTGATAGCGTTCTCATTTGGTGAGGCGTTTTGCACAGAGGGTGATGAAGTGATTGTGTCTGAATTGGAACATCACGCTAACATTGTGCCTTGGCAAATGCTATGCGAGCGCAAGAAGATGAAACTTAGAGTGATTCCCATCAATGAAAATGGGGAGTTAGACGTAGATGCGTACAAATCGCTGCTCAACGAAAAAACCAAAATTGTAGCAATAGCACATGTGTCAAATGTGCTTGGCACCATCAATCCGGTGAAAGAAATTATTCAAATAGCCCACCAGCAAAATGTACCCGTATTAGTAGATGGAGCACAGGCTGTACCACATATCAAGGTGGATGTGGTAGAATTGGATGCTGACTTTTATGTGTTTTCTGGTCACAAAATATATGGACCTACAGGCATTGGTGCTTTGTATGGAAAAGCGAAATGGTTGAATCAAATCCCTCCCTATCAAGGCGGTGGTGAAATGATTGCTACTGTTAGTTTTGAAAAAACTACTTACAACGAGCTTCCTTTCAAATTTGAAGCCGGAACGCCCGATTACATTGGATCAACAGCTTTGGCCGAGGCGTTGAAATATGTAGAAATGATTGGACTAGATCAAATAGCTGAGCATGAACACAGTTTGCTAACTTACTGCACTGAGAGACTTATAAATGAAATTGAAGGCATACGAATCATTGGTACAGCCAAAGAGAAAAGTGCTGTAATTTCGTTTTTGGTTGGAAACATTCACCCTTATGACATTGGCATGCTACTGGATAAGCTGGGCATCGCTGTTCGCACCGGACACCATTGCGCCCAACCACTCATCGACTCACTGGGGATACCTGGAACTGTAAGAGCCTCTTTTGCATTATACAACACAAAATCAGAAATTGACGTTTTTGTAGATGCGCTGAAAAAGGTGGTGGGAATGCTTGGATAATTGATAATTAAGAGAGACGCAGTTGTTTTACTGTTTGTCGCTGATTACTGGAATACAGCTAACTGAATATACACTATGAGCATAATTGATTTACAAGACGAGATTATTGAAGAATTTAGCATGTTTGATGACTGGATGGACAAGTACGCCTTACTCATTGATTTAGGAAACTCACTTGAACCATTGAATACAGAAAACAAAACACCACAAAACATCATAGAGGGTTGTCAGAGCCGAGTGTGGCTACACGCAGAAATGCACGAGGGCAATGTGATTTATTACGGTGAGAGTGACGCTGTGTTGGTTAAAGGTATTGTTTCGTTGCTTATCAAGGTATTATCCAACCACACCCCCGATGAAATTATCAATACCGATCTTTATTTCATTGAGCAAATTGGACTTCGTGAACACCTCTCTCCTACCCGTTCCAATGGATTGCTAGCCATGGTGAAACAAATGAAAATGTTTGCACTAGCATATAAGGCAAAATCATAAGGTACTCAACGCTTTGATGAAACGGATATGAGGAATAAAAATCGACTTTAAACAGATGAAAATTCTTCTATCCGTTCACAAGTCAGTTTTGAACTGATGACAGCCATGGGTATCCCCGCACCTGGTGTGGTAGATGCACCCACGTAAA
>CAIUKZ010000117.1 GCA_903899865.1 uncultured Bacteroidales bacterium
AACTGGTGCATGCCAGCTTGATAGATGGATTCCGACTGTCTTCAGCAAAATTAATTCGCTTTCCACACAATGATTTGCAAAGATTACAGTTTATTCTAGAAAAGGAACGTGACCAGTACGATAATGTATTTATTGTGTCCGAATCCATTTTCAGCATGGATGGCGATGCGTCTGACATGAAGCGATTGGTAGCGATTAAAAATCAATTCAATGCGTTTCTTTATATTGATGAGGCGCATTCTTTTGGTGTGAAGGGTGAGCATGGACTCGGTTGTATCGAGGAAAACGGACTGCTGGGCGAGGTGGATTTACTTGTAGGGACTTTCGGAAAGTCAATGGCATCTCAGGGTGCTTACTTGCTTTGTAGCCAGACCATCAAAGACTATTTGGTCAACACCATGCGCCCCATGATTTACACTACGGGTCTCCCGCCATGGTCGGTAAAATGGACGCAATTCGTGTTGGAACATCTCGCTGATATGAAAGCGGAACGCCAGCATTTGGCTAAAATCTCCGATTTATTGCGAAGCAACTTGGTAAAAATAGGCTATGAAACGGCGGGCGAAAGTCACATTGTGCCCATCATCTTGCGCGACTTGAAAAAGACAATTGCGCTGTCCGAATACTTGTGCGATAACGGATTTTTTGTGTTACCCATTCGTCACCCAACCGTGCCAAAAGGAACCGAACGACTACGGATTTCGCTCAACGCAGCCATTAGCGAACATCAAGTTTTAAAATTAATCGACCTATGCGCACAGTTTGGAAAATAAATGGAGGGGAAAAACTCTTGCTGATTTTTAGTGGATGGGCCATGGATGAGCACCCAACCTCCATCATCGAAACACAAGGCGCAGATGTGTGCACGTGTTTTGATTACCAGAGTTTGGAAACATCTGACTTTGACCGCTGGGCGCATTACTCGGAAATCAACCTAGTAGCTTGGTCTACTGGTGTGTGGGCTGCTGAGCAAGTGCTGGGGAACTCGAACATAAAACTCAGTCATGCGATAGCTGTGAACGGAACACCCACTACGGTGCATGATGAGACCGGAATTCCGAAAGCAATTTTTCAAGCCACTTATGACAATTTGAACTCAATATCGTTGGCCAAATTTACAAGAAGAATGCTTGGAAGTTCGGAAACCTTCAATGCTTTCAAGTCGATAGAACCCAAACGAGACTTGGAAAATCAGAAACAAGAACTTGGCACTATTCTTGAGGTCAAATTCGAAGAAACTCAAACTGGGTTAATTTCTTGGGACAAAGCAATTATTGGCACAAAAGATGCCATATTTCCTCCATCAAACCAGCGAAACTACTGGGAAGGGAAAACAGAGATAGAGGAAATAGAAGCAGGACATTTTATATTTTACAATTATTTATTCTCTTTTTGAGAGTGAGAGATTATGAGAAAAGAATTAATTAAAAGACGCTTTACCAAAAGCCTTAGCACCTATCATCAAAAAGCCATGGTTCAACGCCGTATTGCTAAACGACTTGGTGAAATGGCACTGGATTATTTGCCCGTAAAAATGGACAAGGTGCTTGAAATTGGATACGGCACAGGATTCTTGACAGAAGAAATTCTAACGCGGTTTGATGTAAATCAGATTTATTTAAATGATTTGGTTGAACATATCCCCGTCAATTTAAAGCAATTGCTAGCAAAAAAGGACGACGCAACTTCAGTAGAGTTTCTGATTGGTGATGCTGAAAAAATGGTTTTCCCATGTGAAATGGATGGTATCATGTCATCTTCTACTGTTCAGTGGTTGGAAGACAAAACAGCATTTGTCAGAAATACCCATGCAACTTTAAAACATGGTGGAATGCTTATTTTCAATACATTCGGGCCAAATAATCTTGCAGAAGTTCGCGAATTGACAGGACAAGGTCTTCACTATCCGTCCGTTTCGGAATGGAAAGAATGGATGGAAATGTACTTTACAGATGTCAAGATTACAAATGAAACCATTGTTACCACCTTTGATTCACCACGTGATTTGCTTCGTCATCTTCGGTCAACAGGTGTGACTGCTACCACTCCCGAATTTCGATGGACGAAATCCACATTTATGGATTTTCAAGAAAAGTACTATGAACGATACCTTGAAAAAGGCAAAGTAAGTCTGACATGGGATGTAATCTATGTAAAAGGAAGAAAAATATAAAAGAACTATGAATTACTTTATAACAGGCATTGATACTGATGCAGGAAAATCGATCGTAACGGGTGTAATGGCGCTTTATCTGAAATCAAAAGGTGTGAATGTCATCACCCAAAAGTTGGCTCAAACAGGTTGTGTTGACTCTTCGGAAGATATTCTTACACACAGGGAGCTCATGGGAATGGAAATGGTTTCTGAGGATTATGAGGGATTGACATGCCCTTATGTGTTTAGCTTTCCCGCTTCCCCTCATCTTGCAGCTCGGTTGGATGGAGTGACCATTGACCCACAATTACTCAGTGCAGCAACTGACGAATTGGGCAACAGGTACCACACTGTACTCATAGAAGGTGCCGGCGGACTGATGGTGCCACTGAGTGATGAGTTGAACCTGATTGATTATCTTGTGGATAGACAATATCCCATCATACTGGTCACTAGCGCCAAAATCGGAAGCATTAATCACACACTTCTCACATTGGAAGTTTGTAAAGCCAAAGGACTGGAAGTGGTAGGATTGGTCTTCAATCACTTTGGATCTCCTAATAAAGTGGTGGCAGAAGATAGTCTTTCGCTTTTTCGGCGAACGCTACCACAATACTTTCCTCTAGCAAAAGTGGTAGAAGTACCCGTGATAGATGCAAGAAGTGAGGTGGTAGATTTTTCGGAAATATTCCTTGGCGCATGAATCAACCCTCCCGTACACTACTCAAACCCTCGCAGTTAAGTTATTTCAGTGGACATTTTATCTTACTGGGAGTGGGTGTGTTGTGCATTGCATGGTCGGCTATATTTGTGAAACTATCTGGATTATCAGGGCTTACTACTGCATTTTATCGGATGGCCATAGCGTCGGTGGGGATACTTCCCATCTGGGCATTTCGGCGGAAGCCCATTACCAGTAGCCGTGGAGTGTTTTTTGCGATGCTTTGTGGCGTTTTCTTTGCATGCGATATTGCGCTATGGAATACCTCCATCGTATTGTCAAAGGCCAGTATTTCTACCTTACTTGCCAATCTTTCCCCCGTCTGGGTCGGATTGGGAGCATTGCTGTTTTGGAAGCAGAAGCCCAATGGGTATTTTTGGATAGGCACAGCCATAACCATTGGAGGTGTTGCGTTGATAATAGGCGTGCAAGAATTATTCTCCACTACCTTCAGCATGGGCAATGTACTTGCCATCACAGCTAGTATGTTTTATGGCGCCTATATGCTTACGGATCAGAAAGGCAGAATCCATATTGACACTCTCTCATTTACAGCTATCTCCATGGCTACCAGCACGATGATACTTGGTGTGTTTTGCATCCTGTTCAAAACTCCTCTTTGGGGATTTTCTACAAATTCTTGGTGGGCATTGGTGGGTGTGGGACTCATCTCACAGCTCAGCGGGTGGTTGTGTATCAACTATGCCTTGAAGTACATTCGCCCGACCAATGCCTCTGTGACATTACTCAGCCAGTCTGTTTTTACCGCTCTATTTTCTATCCCTGTGCTTGGTGAGATGCTTACTTGGTATGAAGTAATGGGTGCTGTGGTAGTGCTAAGTGGTATCTACTTGGTCAATAACCCACCTGCTCATAAATCTATTCCGACACAGGAAGGCCTGTGATTTTTCATTGCTATCCCAACGCTTTTCCAATTTTTAGGACTTTGCACCATTCCCTTCTCGCTGTTCGTACCAAAAACAAATACAATATTATCCTTAATAGGCTCAGTTAATCATTTAGTTACGGGAGAAATTTAAATATTTTAATGAAAATTGTATTTTTTTGTAACGATTGTTGTAAACTAATATTTTTATTGTATATTTGGCGAACTAAGATATGGGCAATGTACCAGAGAATAAATATTTAAAAACGTAAAAGTTATGAAAAAGTTTAAAATTACAATCTCAGCCTGTATAGCCAGTGCGCTATT
>CAIUKZ010000118.1 GCA_903899865.1 uncultured Bacteroidales bacterium
ACTATTCTTGATGGTTTGTTTCCAAATGCTGTTCCTAGTGATGAATGGATGAACACTGCAGTGATTTTGCCTGATGAAACATTATTGTCAGCACTATTGAATTGTATCCCTACTCAAATTGATAAGATTAATATAACAATGGGTTTACCCATTCAAGCAACACCCCTTATTAGCTTATTAGAACATATTTTTGAATTGCATCTACGTGGTCGAAAATCAGCCAGTGGATTTAGCTTTTATCATCAACATGTCATAGGAGTTATCAATCACCAATATGTTGGCTTGCTGTACAAGGATGATGTGAGGAACTTGGCGAACCACATAAACGAGAATAATCTCATATACGTTGATTCCACATTGTTACATAAAAATGAATTGTTTTCACTGATTTTTCAACTGCCAGACAGTGCTGATTCGTTGATTGAGTATTTGACTAACATCCTATTATTGTTACAAAATAAATGGCACCAGCAAGATGAAACAACATCTAGTTTACAGTTAGAATGTGATTTTATGTATCAAATGTATCTGACTTTGAACCGATTGAAAGATGTCATGATGCAAAAACCTATTACTTTAACTCTCAAAATAGAAACATTTATTAAACTTGTAAAGCAATTATTTAATAGTATTTCAATTCCGTTTGTGGGTGAGCCATTGAGTGGTTTACAAGTAATGGGCGTGCTCGAGGTAAGGGGCTTGGATTTTGAAAATCTCATTATTACGTCTTTTAATGAAGGTGTTTTTCCCAAGAAATCTAATTCTCAAAGTTTTATACCCGCAAATTTGAGAAAAGGATTTGGATTGCCTACCACAGAACAACAAGATGCAATTACGGCATATAATTTTTATCGATTAATACATCGTGCAAAGAGAGTTTATTTTATTTATGATTCACGTACAGAGGGGAGGCAACTAGGTCAAATAAGTAGGTTTTACAACCAATTGAAATACCATTATGGGATTGATATTATCCAATCATCGCAGTCATTTGACATTGCTTTTAATGCTTCAGTGCCAATAGAAATTCAAAAGTCAGATTATGTAATGCAGCAGCTTGAAAGGTTTTGTGATCAAGGTCATGGAGCAAGTGCATTATCTGCCAGTTCAATTAATACATATATTGATTGCCCACTCCAGTTTTACCTGAGTAAGGTCGAAAAAATGGATGTTGCAGATGAGATAATAGAAACCATTGAGTCTGATACTTTTGGCACATTGTATCATGCTGTAATGGAATATCTGTATGAACCATTTGTTGGCAAAATGATCGAAGAATCAGCATTCGATGCGTTACTCAACAATGCGTTGCTGATTGAAAAGATGATTAAAAAGGCATTTGTGAAAATATTTTTAAAAAAATCAAATGATGTTGAGATAGAATTAGAGGGTAATAATCTACTTATATCTAGAGTGTTGAAAAAATATGTTGTGCAGAGTCTAAAAATGGATAAGTTTTATGCGCCGTTTCTATATGTTCAATCAGAAGAACTGTGTACTATTCAGTTTCCAATCAATAACGGTAATAAGTCGGTTAATATCAAAGGTTTTATTGATAGAATTGATTACAAGAACGATGTATTTAGAATTTTGGATTATAAAACTGGCAAAGGCTCCCTCGAATTTGTATCCATCCCTCAGTTGTTTGACTTCAGCAATGACAAGCGTCCTAAATTTGTACTTCAAACATTCCTTTATGGTTTGCTGTACAAATCAAAGGCCACAGGAAAGATAATTTCACCAGGGGTGTTTTTTATGCGAAATACTTTTAAAAGTGGATTTTCTACTCAATTAACACATAAAATAAGTAAAGATGATTATCATATCGTTGAAAATTTTGCGGATTATGAAGAAGAGTTTAGTCAGCACTTGACCTCATGCATTGAATCGATGTTTGATAAGGATATTCCATTTTCGCAAACCCCAAATCTAAAGGTGTGTTTGTATTGTAAATTTAAAGAAATTTGTAATAGACATAATGCAGAGTAAAGAGTTTAATTTGACTGTGAATTAGGATGTTATAAGATAGTATAAAAACGAATTAAGTAGATATGGCAATAGAAATAGAACGAAAATATGCAGTGATTGGTGATTTTAAATCACTCTCCACTGTTCATTATGATATTGCACAAGGGTATTTATCCACTGTGCCTGAACGTACGGTGAGAGTTAGGATTAAGAACGATAAAGGATTTCTGACAATCAAAGGGAAAGCCCATAATAATGGAATAAGCAGGTATGAATGGGAAAAAGAAATATCTGTGCATGAAGCAGAGGAATTGTTGAAACTATGCGAGCCTTTTGTGATTCGGAAAACGAGGTATGAAGTGTATTTTGAAAATCAAAAGTTTGAGATAGATGAGTTTTATGCTGAAAATGAAGGACTTTTGATTGCTGAACTTGAGTTGGAGTCTGAAGACACCATTGTCAATAAACCACTATGGCTTGGGGATGAAATTGTGAATGATGAGCGTTATTTTAATTCTCAGTTGAGTAAAAATCCATTCAAACTTTGGAGTAAATCAAACAACTAGCGCATTTGAATTGTTATTAATTCCGTTTAGTCAATCAATGGCATGTGTCCAGTAAATACGCACTTATTTTCGCCTAATAAAGCCAAGCCGCATAAAAATGACTGAAATAATTAAATCTGTTAGTTAAATTTTTGCTACATTTGTAGGTCGAATCAAACTCTCTAATAACAATGGCAAAAGTCAAAGGGGCAATAGTTGTAAATACAGAAAGATGTAAGGGTTGTAACTTGTGCGTAGTTGCATGTCCTGCAAAAGTTTTATCACTATCACCAGATTCAAATCTTAAAGGATATAATTTTTCTTACATGTCTAATGCAGATTCATGTGTTGGGTGCGCTGCATGTGCTTATGTGTGTCCTGATGCATGTATAACAGTTTACAAGGTTAAGACTAACACAGATTAGTACGATTTTTATTTACGATTCAAAAAATAATATATGGAAGAAGTAAGACTAATGAAGGGTAATGAAGCCATTGCAGAAGCAGCCATACGTTGTGGTTGCGATGGATATTTCGGCTATCCTATTACACCCCAGTCTGAAATAATGGAAACGATGATGGCTATTGCGCCTTGGAATACGACAGGAATGGTAGTACTTCAAGCCGAAAGTGAATTGGCATCTATCAACATGGTGTTTGGAGCTGCAGGATGTGGTAAGAGAGCAATGACAAGTTCTTCAAGTCCAGGAGTAAGTCTAATGCAAGAGGGTATTTCAGATTTAGCTTGTGCCGAGTTACCTTGTGTACTTGTAAATGTGATGCGTGGAGGTCCTGGTATTGGTACCATTCAAGCGAGCCAAGCAGACTATTATCAAAGCGTGAAGGGTGGGGGACATGGTGATTACAAGATGATTGTGTTAGCACCAGCTTCTGTACAAGAAATGGCCGATCATACCGTACTAGCTTTTGATCTTGCATTCCAATATCGAATTCCAACTATGATTTTGACTGATGGAATTATTGGACAGATGATGGAGAAGGCGATTTTGCCTCCTTTCAGACCACGATTGACCAATGACGAGATAAGAGAAAAATACCCTTGGGCTACTTTAGGAAAAACAGCCGATAGAGCACCAAATTATATTCTCACTTTGGAATTATATTCCGAAGATATGGAAATCATAAATCTCAGACTTCAAGCTAACTATAAACGAATTCAAGAGGCAGAAGTTCGGTACGAAGAGTTTTCTTGCGAAGATGCTGATTACCTTATTATTGCCTTTGGAACAAGTGCTCGTATATCTCAAAAAGTTGTAGAATTGGCACGTGAAGAGGGAATTAAAGTAGGATTACTTCGCCCAATTACTTTATTCCCATTTCCAACCAATGAAATAAAAGCTTATGCTAGTCAAGTTAAAGCCATGCTCACTGTTGAATTGAACGCAGGACAGATGGTGGACGACGTAAGACTTGCCGTCAATGGACAAGTTCCTGTAGAGCATTATGGAAGATTAGGCGGGATAATACCTACTCCTGATGAAGTTCTAGAGGCAATGAAAAGACTGATTGTAAATAAATAATCAGATTAACAGAATTATAATTATGACATTAAACGATATAATTGATCCTAAAAACTTAGTCTATGCAAAGACCAAAGTGATGAATGATACACCCATGCATTATTGTCCTGGGTGTAGCCATTCAGTAGTTCACAAGCTCATTGCTGAAGTGATTGAAGAATTGGACATACAAGATAAAACCATTGGTATTGCACCTGTAGGATGTGCCGTTTTTGGATATAAATACATAGATATTGACTGGCAACAAGCTGCTCACGGCAGAGCACCTTCATTGGCTACTGCGGTGAAGCGACTGCTCCCTGATAGATATGTGTTTACTTATCAGGGTGATGGCGACTTAGCAGCAATAGGTACAGCAGAAACTATACATACGTGCAATAGAGGTGAAAACATCGCAATATTTTTCATCAATAATGGCATATATGGCATGACAGGTGGACAAATGGCACCAACTACCTTGAATGGGATGAAGTCAACAACATCACCATCGGGCAGAACAGTGCCATTAAGCGGACATCCGTTGGATATGACCAAACTTTTAGCACAGCTAGACGGGACGTGCTATGTAACCAGACAAAGTGTTCATAATATTGCCAATATCAGAAAAACCAAAAAAGCGATTAAGAAAGCACTGGAAAACTCCATGCTTGATAAAGGTACTTCGGTGGTAGAAATAGTCTCAACCTGTAGTGCTGGGTGGAACATGACCCCTGCCGATTCAAATAACTGGATGGAGCAAAACATGATACCTGCCTATCCACTTGGTGATATGAAAGATATCTAGTTGTTAGCATTAGGCTTGTTGTCAAGCAATTACTGAAATGAGTATTAATGAGATACTCTATAAAAAGGAAATTTGTAATGAAAGAGGAAATAATAATTGCAGGGTTTGGAGGTCAGGGTGTGCTTTCTATGGGAAAGATTCTTGCCTATTCAGGCTTGATGCAGGGACAAGAAATTAGCTGGATGCCATCTTATGGACCTGAGCAACGTGGTGGAACTGCTAATGTTACGGTGATTCTTAGCGATGATAGGATAAGTTCTCCAGTGCTTAATAGTTTTGATACTGCAATCGTATTGAACCAACCTTCACTTGAAAAATTCGAAGACACTATAAAACCAGGCGGAACGCTTATTTTTGATGGTAGTGGAAGTAGCTTAAAAAAGCTACCAACTCGCACCGATATAAACATTTATCGAATAGATGCCGTGGATTATGCTTTGTCTAATAATTTAGCAAAAACAACCAATATGCTCATCTTAGGCGGATACTTGAAAGTTAGACCCATCGTGCTTGTAGAAAATGTACTTAAAGGGCTCAAAAAATCATTGCCAGAGCGCCATCATCACTTGAT
>CAIUKZ010000119.1 GCA_903899865.1 uncultured Bacteroidales bacterium
AGTGGGGAATTTGCCATGGTAAAAGCAGCTGCTGCCAATGGATGGATAGACGAAAAACGAATCACGCACGAAATCCTAACTTCCATCAAACGTGCCGGTTCGGACATCATCATCAGCTACCACACACAAGATATTTTATTGGATTTGTAAGCAGATAGAAATTACATGAATCATTTTGCCTTCCAACCGAAGAAAAAATCTTATTGACAATAAAAAAAATGAACTACGACAAAAGTATCACAGCATTTTCAGAAGCGAAGAAGCACATTCCTGGTGGAGTAAACTCCCCCGTTCGCTCATTTAGAAATGTAGGCGGCAACCCTATTTTTATAGCTTCTGCAAAGGGTAGTAAAGTTACAGACATAGATAAAAACGAATACATCGACTATGTAGGGTCATGGGGTCCGATGATATTGGGTCATGCCTATCCGGAGGTTATCAAAACAATCCAACTCACAGCCGAACGAGGAACTAGCTATGGTGCTCCTACTTTGCTGGAAACTGAGATGGCTGAGCAAATCAAACGAATGGTACCCTCGATCGATATGGTGAGGATGGTCAACTCTGGCACCGAAGCTACGATGAGTGCTTTGCGATTGGCTAGAGGATATACAGGACGAGAATTGGTGGTGAAATTTGAAGGATGCTATCACGGTCACAACGACAGTTTTCTCATCAAAGCTGGATCAGGTGCACTCACACACGGCACTCCAGATTCACCAGGAGTGACAGCAGGCACAGCAGCTTCTACCCTCACTGCCAAATACAATGATTTGGATTCTGTGCAAAAACTATTTAACGAATTTAAAAATCAAATAGCAGCACTTATCCTCGAGCCCATCACTGGTAATATGGGAGTGGTAATTCCTACTCAGGAATTCATTCAAGGCATCCGCACACTATGCACAGAACATGGAGTAGTCTTGATTTTTGATGAAGTAATGACTGGCTTTAGGGTTGGGAAAGGCTGTGCACAGCAATTACTCGGAGTCACCCCCGACTTAACCACCTTTGGTAAAATCATTGGCGGAGGACTTCCTGTGGGTGCTTACGGTGGGAAACAAGAAATCATGGACATGCTAGCACCCAAAGGACCAGTTTATCAAGCAGGTACTCTTTCGGGCAATCCACTGGCAATGGCAGCTGGATTATGTATGCTTCAACACTTAGAATCCACCATCGGGGTGTACGATGAACTCGAATCAAAATCGGCTAAATTAGAACTCGGACTGCTACAAGCGGCTAAAGAAACAAACATTCCAATTGTAATCAACAGAGTGGGCTCCATGTTCACCATGTTCTTTACTACACTACAGTCTGTGGGCTCATTTGATGATGTTATGAAATGTGATACCGAACGTTTTTCAAACTTTTTCAAACTTTCGTTGGGCGCAGGTGTTTATTTAGCACCATCACAGTTTGAAGCTGGATTTGTTTCTACGGCTCACACGGATGAAGACATTGAAAAAACGATACAGGCTGCAAAAGTAGCTTTCTCAAAATTATGATGAAGCTATAATAAAATAGAAACAACAGAAATTAATTTCAACTGACAATAACATGCTTTTACTCCAAACTCTCAAAGGCGAAAAAACGACACGTGTTCCATTTTGGTTTATGCGTCAAGCGGGTCGAATTCTACCTAACTATCTAAAAATAAAAGAAAGTTACACTTTCTGGCAGATGATGCAACATCCAAAAATTGCTGCAGAAGTTACACTGATGCCTGTCACTGACTTGGGAGTAGATGCAGCTATTTTGTTTTCGGACATACTTGTCATTCCGCATGCGTTGGGCATGGGACTTGATTTTTTGGAAACGGGTCCTGTGTTTGAACATCCGTTGGCCTTTCGCGAAAACCCATTGGAGGGACTGCACCCAGACCCTTCTAAGCTCAATTACATCTACGACGTGATTGATGAAATCATCAAAACTCGTCCTGCCAACATCCCACTCATCGGGTTTTGCGGTGCACCGCTGACGGTGTTGTTATTTATGCTTCAAGGACTAGGAAGAAAAGGTGATTTTCCGGATGCGATTAAATTTATTTATGAGCAACCTGACGCCACAAAACAATTGATTGACAAGGTTACCGACCTGACTATAACCTACATTGAAGGACAAATAGAGCATGGTGTGGAGGTATTCCAACTGTTTGACACTCATGCAGGTTTACTCCCATTTGAACTCTATCAGGAGCTGTTCATGCCTTCCATTAAGCGAATTGCTCAAGTGGTTAAATCCAAACAAGTTCCATTTATCTTTTTCCCAAAAGGAATCGGTGTTGGCATTGCTACCATCACACCTGATGACTGCGACTATTTGAGCATTGATTGGCAAACACCTATCGAATTGGCTCGTAAATTAGTCCATCCAAGCATCGGGCTACAGGGCAATGTCGATCCCAGATTGTTATACGCATCGGAAGGTGAAATCGCAAAAACTCTCGAACCATATAAGAATTTCGCAAAAGCCAATACCAACTTTGTATTCAATCTTGGACATGGTTTTATGCCGGGATTGAGTTATGACAAAGCTAAGTTTTTAGCTGATTGGGCTAAAAATGAATTGACAAAATAGCATTCTAAAAAGTGTTTCCATTTTTCTTTGACCTTCTACCAACAAGATGGCTAAGGAAGCAATAAAAAATAATAATCATGCTTTTCAACCCTTTACACATAAAAAAATACGACAAGCCAGGTCCTAGATATACGAGCTATCCTCCAGCCAACTTTTTTAATGGAGGGTTTTCAAAAGAGGAAATGACGCACCAAATTGTTCAATCCAACTTAGACAATCCTCAAAATGTGTCATTCTACTTCCATGTGCCGTTTTGCCCTCAGCTATGCCATTTTTGCGGTTGCAACACAGAGTTAATGCGTCAAAAACAATTCGTTGAACGATATTTTGAGGCAATGAAAAAAGAATTCAACGAAGTGGCAAAATTGATTGACAAATCGCGTCCAGTGACTCAGATACATTGGGGAGGTGGAACTCCAAACTCAGTGCCTCTGAGACTAATAAGTGAAGTGATGTCATTGGTAAATTCACATTTCGAATTTACTCCAAATGCCGATGTGGCAATGGAATGCAACCCCACCTACCTTACACCCAAGCAAGTGGATGAGCTCGCTGAAATGGGGTTTAATCGAATCAGCATAGGCATACAAGACTTTGACCTAAAGGTGTTAGACATTATCAATCGTAGACCATCGAAACTTCCAGTGCAAGAAATTGTTGCCTACATGCAAAGTAAAAACATTCGAGTCAACCTCGACTTTGTGTATGGACTTCCAGGTCAGACTGTGGAAAGCTTTTCTAACACCATTCGCCAAGCAGTAGCCATCCAGCCAGAACGCATTGTTACCTTCTCTTACGCTCATGTACCATGGGTGAAATCGGCTCAAAAGATCCTGGAACAATATGAAATTCCCGAACCTACCACCAAAATGCTCATGTATGAAGCAGCTTTTCAGATTATCACAGAGGCTGGTTATGACGCCATTGGACTAGACCATTTTGCAAAACCAAACGACCAGATGGCATTAGCGCTTAAAAACCGAAGTCTGCACCGCAACTTTATGGGTTATTGCACCAAGACCGATACTGGACAAGTGTATGCTTTTGGCGCTACCTCCATCACACAACTTGATGGCGCTTACATTCAAAACATCAAAAACACTGAAAAGTATGTAGAAACTATAGAGCAGCATGAGTTTGCACCCGAAAAAGGATACATACTATCGGATCGCGATAAAATATGTAGAGTGGTGATTGAAGAGTTGATGTGCAACCATTTTATCGACCTACATCTCATAGCCGATGCGCTATCGATTCCTGTAGTAACATTAGTTGAAAGTATGAAATTTGATGTCAATGATTTGGATTCTTTTATTGACGACCAACTAATAACATGGTATGATTACCAACTAACTATTCTTCCACAAGGTAAACTTTTCTTGAGAAACATCGCCATGCTCTTTGATCCACTTCTAAAAGAAAGCAAGGCAACAACTATGTATTCAAAAACAGTGTGATAATTTTTCAATTTTATTGGCGCTAAAAACTGATAAAGATTGTTTTATTTAGCATATTATGTTAAATTTGCAAACACATTCAGACTAATAAAATGCCATTATACACCAATACTGTTGTTATTGGAGCTGGACTAACAGGACTTACCACAGCTCATTATTTAAATAATTCTAAGATTGATTTTCTTGTCTTAGAACAAAAACCATTAATAGGTGGTGCCATTCAAACGGAGTCAGACAAAGGCTTTACGTATGAAAAGGGTCCAAGTACAGGTGTGATGAGCAATGACACGGTAGCCGAATTATTTGCAGAATTGAAACCTTACTGCAAACTGGAACGTGCTGCTGACTCTGTCAACAAACGCTATATATTGAAAAATGCAGAATGGACACCCCTACCCTCTGGTGTTTTGAGCGGCATCTTCACTCCACTATTCACTTGGCAAGATAAACTACGTATCTTAGGTGAACCATTTAGAAAACCAGGCACCAACCCCAATGAATCACTGGCCGAATTTGTAAAAAGGCGGATGGGTAATAGTTTTCTTGACTATGCCATTGACCCATTCATTCTCGGAGTATATGCTGGAAATCCTGCCTACTTAGTTCCTCGATTTGCACTACCAAAGCTGTACAATTTGGAACAAAAATACGGCAGCCTCATTGGCGGATCCATCAAAATGAAGCGTGAAAAAGCCAAACAATTCCCAAAACAAACGAAAGACAAAGGAAATCGAATTTTTTCGGCAGAAGGTGGACTGTCGCAACTGACAGCAGCTTTGAATGAATCAGCTGGAAAAAACAATTTTCTACTCGGTGTAAGCCAATTAAGCATTATACCAATTGAAAATGGCTTTCGAATTAGTGGAGTGAATAGCGATGGAAAAGATCTTGAAATCGTAGCTAACAAAGTAATCACCACCGTAGGCGCGCATCAGCTAGCCGAACTACTTCCATTTGTAAATAAAAAAACAATGCAAAAAGTTGACAACCTTGTCTATGCAAAGGTTGTACAAATCACTGTCGGATTTAATGAATGGAAAGGCTTTCCGCTGGATGCATTTGGTGGATTGATTCCATTTAAAGAAAAGCATGACTCACTAGGTGTCCTTTTCCCATCAGCATTTCTAAAAAACAGGGCACCTCACGGTGGAGCATTGCTATCGGTATTTATGGGGGGCGTGCGTCGTCCAGAAATGATTAAAAAAAGCGATGAAGAACTAAAAGGAATTGTAGCCAAAGAAATATGCAGTCTGATGGGTATCAGCACCTTTAAACCCGATTTATTCAAGATTTTCCGTTACCAAGAAGCCATACCTCAGTACGGTGCCGACTGTGAAGCGCGATTTACTACCCTAGACGAACTGGCAAAACAATATCCCAATTTGATAATTGGAGGAAATCTGCGCGATGGAATAGGCATGGCGGATAGAATCCAACAAGGCAAAAAATTGGCCGAAGAGGCAAAAAAAGAAAACCTAGAATTTCAAACCAAAAATCTAGAACCACAAGTAGAGGCAGTAGAATTGGAAAGTTAGTCATTGATTAATCAAATTTTACAAAGCCATTTTCAAATAAATCTAAATTCTCTTTGAATTTACCTCCCGGTTTACCAAGGAGAGGCAGAAATACAAAAACTCCTATACTACAAATTTAACCACATACATGAACGCAACTCCTTTAGTGATTGGAGCTATACTCGTACTAGTGATAGCTTACCGATTTTACATCAGCTTTGTGGCAGCCAAGATAGCCACTGCCAACGACCACAACTCAGTTCCATCAGACAGACTATACGACGGACAAAACTACGTGCCCATGAGCAAGTGGGTGCTTTTCGGACACCACTTTGCAGCCATTGCTGGTGCTGGGCCACTTGTAGGACCTGTACTGGCAGCACAGTTTGGCTACATGCCTGGTTTCCTGTGGATGCTTGTGGGTTCCATCTTTGCGGGTGCTATCCATGATATGATTTTACTCTTTGCCTCCACCCGATCGGATGGAAAATCATTGGCAGAAATAGCACGAGTAGAAATCAACAAAGTGAGCGGTTTTACTTCCTCCATTGCCATACTCCTAATCCTAATCATAGCCATGGCAGGACTGGGATTGGTGGTTGTCAATGCACTTTCCGAAAGCTCGTGGGGCACATTTACCATCGCCACCACCATTCCCATTGCATTGTTGATGGGTGTATGGATGTTTAAATTCCGCAAAGGTAAAACTACAGAAGCTACCATCATAGGTGTGACTTTGCTTACATTGTCTGTGATTTTTGGAAGTTACTTACCTCACTCCCCTTTTGCGTCGTGGTTTACGTTGGAACACAACACCCTCACTTATGCACTTATCATCTATGGATTTGCAGCCTCTGCATTACCTGTATGGTTGCTCCTATCGCCGCGCGACTACCTAAGTTCCATCATGAAAATAGCGGTCATTGGTATGTTGGCCATAGGCGTTATAGTGGTAGGTCCTGAGTTAAAAATGCCAGCATTTACTCCTTTCATACATGGCGGTGGTCCCATCATTCCAGGCACATTATTCCCCTACTTATTCATCACCATTGCTTGTGGAGCTATTTCGGGCTTTCATGCGCTGGTGAGTTCGGGTACTACGCCTAAAATGATCATGCGGGAGTCGCACATCAAAACTATTGCTGCTGGTTCCATGTTGGCTGAAGCATTGGTAAGTATCTTGGCTTTAATTGCAGCCTCTAGTTTATTGCCATTGGATTATTTTGCCATCAATGTGCCTGCCGAGAAATTTCAGGCCATCTTACCGCAACTGCACAGCATGGGATTTACTGAAAGCAATCTCACACAACTGTCTGCCGAGGTAGGCGAAAAAATTGCGGGTCGTACTGGTGGCGCTGTTTCACTGGGTGTAGGGATGGCTCAGATTTTTTCGGCCATACCGGGTCTAAATGGGTTGATGTCCTATTGGTATCACTTTGCCATCATGTTTGAAGCACTTTTTATCCTAACCACCATTGACGCTGGAACTCGCATCGGACGCTTTGTGTTACAAGAGCTACTTGGGAAAGTTTATGAACCATTCGGTAGAACCAACTGGCTGCCGGGCAACCTAATGGCAAGTGGCGTGATAGTGACTTGTTGGGGATATTTCATTCTATCTGGAAGTGTAACCACCATCTGGCCCATGTTTGGCACTGCCAACCAACTATTGGCATCCATCGCCTTAGC
>CAIUKZ010000120.1 GCA_903899865.1 uncultured Bacteroidales bacterium
ATAGAGCAACTTGACATCAATGCAGCCAATGAAATAGAAGCTGCAACCATTTTAAATTTTCTCATGAAACAATTGTTTTTTTTATTTGCCTACTCATAAGCTGTTCGGCTTCCGCTCCCTACTCTTTATTGGATTTTCAGGCATCTCCAATTCTTCAATGCAAAATTGATATGAACTTTTTTCAAACGGCTTTAACAAAATTCTAACCACAAATATAGAGAAATGTAATTGATTGTTCAATCTAAATAATTGCTGCATTTTTCACGGCATTGATAGAAACAAAAAGCATGCCACTAGTCTTTAGACAGTTTTACGTTGTTACACCCTACATAAATTCAACTATTTTAACATTTATTAGTTCTGCATTCGCCATTCAACACCATTTATCATTGTCGAACCTAATAAATTACAATTAGTCCAGACTCGAATAACGGTTTATTATAAACTTAACAATCAATACTTATACATACGTAATGCATTAAAATACGTATCAGTTCTCTTAAAATTATGAGGCCTTAAATTGATTTATTGTTGTAAATAATTCATCGTCGATATGAAAAGCAAACAGTTGATACCAAGAGGGTAATAAACCAAACAAGGGTCTGATGAACGAAAATTCATCAGACCCTTGTGTCAGTAAAAAACTGAGTAATGAGTTACTTCAATGTTATGTCGTAGGTTTTTACACCAATGGTCACTTTTGCTTTGTCGTCTTTGGAGCCATCGCCGTAGTTGATAATAGCAGTTTTGGTGTCCGATTTGATGGTTAGTAGTCCCGAAACAATGTGTTTGTAGTTGACGAATATTTTCAATGCCGTGGTAATGTCTGCTGTATAAGATTTTCCTTTGGCATTCACACCATTGGCAGAGCCTTGTATTAGGAAATATGAATCAGCACCAGCAGGAACAGAAGTACGGGTTTGATCTACGTTGTAAATGATTTTTGCTCCATCAGACGCTCTGGTGATTGTGTCATTGGCCACTACACCCCATGAAAGAGGGGTTTTGCAAGTTACAGTTTTGGTGCCTTTGACAGTATTGTCATTGATGGATAAGTTTTCATACTTCACGGTTCGTTTAGAACCAGTTATTCTCATAGGCCCTGTGACTGTAGCAATTACTTTTCCTTTGAACACATTGCCACGTTTACCTGTAAAACCAGTAGTTCCGAAGTCAATAGTTACAGTTATAGGATAGATGGAATTTGGTGTTCTTACGATGTCGATTTTAACCCCAGCTGAGTCAATAGTTGGTGCTTTGCTCATCCCAACGAGTGATAATTTTGGGAGTGTTGTTTCTGCTTTGTCAACAAATTCATCGACAGTCGATACCACATCATCGCTGATGGATGACGATTGTGCGTTGTCGGTACTTGCTTCTTTTAGGTCATCGATAGTTGCTGCTTTTTCGCCAGTGCATCCAACCGTAAATAGTGCCATACATGCAATGGCTAGTGTCGTTTTGAAGTAGTTTGTTTTTCTCATAATTGTTGAAATTAATTGGAAATTTTATGTTATGATTGACTGTGAATACTTTATTCACATTTTTGAAATCCAAATATATGAATATCTATCTACTAAACAATCATTTGTCAGTAAAAACCCATTATTTATCAGTAAATAATCCCCATCCATGATTTTTTGATTGCTGAGGATTTTATTTATTAATGCTGATTGGTGTGGTTGAAAATAGACTCTGAACATTTTTTTGTAATTTTGTTGCCTACAACCTTTAAATTCAAGATAGTGCGAGTAGTAATTCAACGGGTTAGCACAGCGTCTGTGACCATTGATGGACGAATTAAATCTGCCATCAACAAGGGACTATTGGTATTGGTGGGCATAGAAGATGCTGACACAGTGGAGGATGCCGAATGGCTGGCTGGCAAAATAGTCAATATCCGAATTTTTGATGATGAGCAGGGGGTGATGAACCATTCGGTGATAGACATAGATGGTGAAGTGCTCATAGTGAGTCAGTTTACCTTACAAGCCCAAACCAAAAAGGGCAACCGACCATCGTACATCAAAGCGGCCAAACATGAAATAGCTATACCTCTTTATGAGCAGTTTTGTAAAGAGGTGTCCTCTAAGTTGGGCAAAGAGGTGGCAACGGGTACTTTTGCAGCGGATATGAAGGTGGCACTTGTGAATGATGGTCCAGTAACTATCTGGATGGATAGCAAGAATAGGGAGTGAGTGAGTTGATAAGTAAACCCCTAACCTCCCGTTTATGACGGGACAAGCTCTGAAGGGGAACTTTTTTGATGTGTGCGGATGAATAGGTTTTATGTAACAAGTAAACAAGTAAACAAGTAGACCAGTAGACGATTAAACTAATTAACCAATCAACTAATCAACCAATCAAATGAGCATCAAAAAACACATTCCAAATACGATTACTTGCCTCAATGTTTTTTCGGGGTGCGTGGCGGTATATTTGGCTTTTCGGGGTGAATATCAAGGGGTTTTAATTGCCATTTTGTTGGCAGCGGTTTTCGATTTTATGGATGGGCTGGCAGCTCGGATGATGAAAGCTTATTCACCTATGGGTAAGGAATTGGACTCGTTGGCTGATGTTATCAGTTTTGGGTTGGCGCCCGGCGCATTGGTGTTTTCACTTTTGACCCACGCGGGAATGGGGATGTATGTTCCCTTTGTAGGTTTTGTGATACCAGTGTTTTCGGCATTGCGCTTGGCTAAGTTCAACGTGGATGAAAGGCAAACCACCTCATTCATAGGACTTCCCACACCAGCTAATGCCATTTTTTGGGTAGGTATGGCGTTTTCTTATACTGAGTTTTTAGAAAGTCAGCCGTGGGTGCTGATAGGCGGAGCGATGGTGTTTAGTTATTTATTGCTTGCTGAGTTGCC
>CAIUKZ010000121.1 GCA_903899865.1 uncultured Bacteroidales bacterium
GTACAACTTCTAGCTAAGCAATTAGGTGTAAAACTAAAGGTATCTATTGCTAAAAACGAAGATGAACTTACAAAGCTTCTTAGTGATCGAAAAATTGATCTCGCAGCCCACAATATCATAGAAACCAAAGCATTAAAAAGGAGTTACACATTTGTATTTCCTCAGGCTAACACATATCAGGTGTTAGTGCAGAACAGTGGAGCAGAACGCATCGGAGAGATGAAAGAGCTGGATGGCAAAACCATAACGGTAAAAGAAAATAGTATATTTCACCAACGTTTAAAATCAATCAATGATGAAATCGGTGGAAATATAAAAATTGAAATCGCACCTGACTCTGTTACAGACGAAGAGCTGATAGACATGGTAGGTAATAAGAAAATCCAATATACACTTGCCTACCGAAACACTGGAATGCTTTACAAATCCTACCACAAAAACCTAGATTGCCATTTTCAGCTAGGATTTGCACAAAAAAATGGATGGCTAATCAATGCTAATTGCCCATTGCTAGAGCAGGCTATAAATGAGTGGGCAGATAATGCCACAACTGCTGTTTACAAAGAGCGTTTGTCATTGAAGTATTGGCAAAAAAGTCCTTATTTTTCACTCCGCCATGTGTCAATCCCCAAAGGTGCTCTGTCGCCATACGATGCACACTTCAAAAAATACGCAAAAGACATTGATTGGGACTGGCGCCTATTGGCAGCTATCGCTTTTCAGGAATCACGGTTTGATAAATCAGAAGTATCGTGGGCAGGAGCAGCAGGATTAATGCAACTGATGCCCAGAACTGCAGCCAACTTTGGACTAGATAAACAGACCGTTTTCGTACCAGAGATGAACATCGAAGCAGGTGTGCAATACATCAAAAGTTTGAACCTACTATTTCGAAAAATTGAGAATAAGGAAGAGCGAATAAAATTCATACTTGCCAGTTACAATTCAGGACCATCGCATGTGTTTGACGCCATTGCATTAGCAAAAAAATATGGTAAAGACCCATCCACGTGGTTTGATAATGTGGCCTATTACTTAGAGAAAGAAAATGAACCAGAATACTACCAAGACCCGGTGGTCAAATACGGTAGATTCCGAAGCAAAGAAACACTTCGATATGTAGAAAACACGCTTGAAACTTATGAAAATTACAAAGCAAAAAAATCGAAATAATTATGTTGAACAAATGCATTAAGCAGGCGTTAAATAATTGTCAATCATAAATAACAAATTACACTATCAACACACAAAGAAAAAAATGACTATGCCAAACAGCGAAATTATCCTAATCAGTATCTCAGGAGAAGACAAACCAGGTGTTACAACAGCCGTAACGAATATTTTAGGGGTGTACAATGCCACCATTTTAGATATTGGTCAAGCAGACATTCATCAAACGCTATCATTAGGCATACTCTTTAAAGTTGCTAATGCCACTGAGTCGGGTAATATCTTGAAAGAAGTCCTGTTTAAGTGTACTGAGCTGAATCTTTCGGTACGATTCACCCCCATCACCGAAGAACGATACACCAGTTGGGTAAACAGGCAGGGTAAAAACAGACATATCGTGACAGTACTTGGCAAAGTAATAAGTGCAAAACATCTTTCGATAGTGACAAACTCCATCTTGGAACAAAGCCTAAACATCGATTCCATCAAGCGCCTTACGGGAAGATTACCACTTAATGCTGAAGATTCTTTAACCGATCAAAAAGCATGCATTGAATTATCTGTACGTGGTGACCTAAAAGACAAAAGTAAGCTTTCTGCCGAATTCTTAAAATTCTCAAGCGAACTAGGCATAGACATTTCGTTTCAAAAGGACGATATGTTCCGAAGAAATCGTCGACTTATCTGCTTCGATATGGATTCTACACTGATCAAAACCGAAGTGATAGATGAACTGGCAGACCGTGCTGGCGTAGGCGAACAAGTACGAGCCATCACTGAGGCAGCCATGAGGGGGGAAATTGATTTTTCGGAAAGTTTCAAACAGCGAGTAGCATTGCTCAAAGGATTGGATGAAAGTGTTATGGAACAAATAGCGCTCACTCTACCTATTATGGAAGGTGCTTTCCGACTGATGTCTATTCTCAAAAAATGTGGAATTAAAATAGCCATTCTTTCGGGAGGATTTACCTATTTTGGCAACTACCTGAAAAAACTTTTTGACGTTGACTATGTGTATGCCAATGAACTGGAAATAGTAGATGGAAAACTGACAGGAAACTACATCGGCGACATTGTTGATGGAAAAAGAAAAGCCGAATTGCTAAGACTAATCGCTCAAGTCGAAAAAATTGATTTGGCACAGGTGATAGCTGTGGGCGATGGAGCGAATGATCTACCGATGCTTAATCTCGCTGGGCTAGGAATAGCATTTCATGCAAAACCAACCGTCAAAGAAAATGCCCAACAATCCATTTCTACTATTGGACTAGATGGAGTACTCTATTTCTTAGGATTCAGAGACATTCATATTGATGAAACTACAAATGGATGATTTATAATGAAACACGCCATAGTTATAGGCTCATCTGGTATGGTGGGTACACAACTCATCAACCAGTTGAGTCTCACCAATGAATTTTCGCAGATTACTTCATTGGTGAGACGACCTACTGGCATCACTCACCCTAAACTGAAAGAACACATCGTTGACTTCGAACGCATAGAGCAGTATGCTCATCTGATTCAGGGCGATGTGCTGTTTTCTACTCTAGGCACCACACTGGCCAAAGCCAAAACCAAAGAAGCGCAATACAAAGTCGATTTTCACTATCAGTATCAAGTTGCTCGGCTAGCTTCTGCTAACGGAATACCGACTTATGTATTGGTGTCTTCCACAGGTGCCAACGCCTCATCCAAAAACTTTTATCTGAGAATGAAAGGCGAACTGGATGATGCTGTGCAACAACTGTCATTTAAGAACATCACCATCCTCCGGCCAGGTCAGCTGGATGGTGACCGGCAAGAGAAAAGACTGGGCGAACTCATCGGTCTTCTGTTTATGCATTCCCTCAACAAACTCGGATTACTTACCTCATACCGACCCATCCAAGCATCCATAGTGGCAAAAGCCATGCTCAATGGTGCCAAGCTGAGTGGCACAAATATCGTTGCACTTGATAAAG
Organism: uncultured Bacteroidales bacterium; assembly: GCA_903899865.1. Classification (GTDB taxonomy): domain Bacteria; phylum Bacteroidota; class Bacteroidia; order Bacteroidales; family Paludibacteraceae; genus Paludibacter. Next base: position 3,135 of record CAIUKZ010000121.1, read on the forward strand.
TCTTTGATTTGGCGGAAAAAGAATAGTATCAGTTCTCACCTAACCTAATTTGTCACTCAAAGGAGTACATTTACACCTAAAACTCAACATCACAAGCTAATAGGCAGCAATATTTATTCAATTTAATCTGATTTTTAACACAAAAACAAGAAGTCGTTTTAGAAAAAGTACTATATTTGGCGCATCAGTACTAACCTTATCAACAAAAACGATTATGAAAGTAAAACATTTATTTCTCCCTATGGTGTCCTTGTGCCTTGTCACAACAAGTTGTAAAAACTCCACTCAACAGACTGAACCAGAAGTTGTTTCTACCAATGTCAAAAGTGAGTTAACCTCATCGTCATCTGAAACCAGCTCAACACTCAACACCATTCTGAGTTCCAATCTTTACTCAGTCATTCAGGCATCTGAAACAAGCTCTCCAAATTTAGTAGTAATTCACAAAGCTCCGAGATTAGAAACTACAGCAACAACTTCTCCTTTCAACCCTGATTCAATGGTAATTTCGTTATCAACCATAACAGGAACCTACGAGTTTTGTAAGAAAGACTCAATACCTTTCAAAGGATTGGAGTTAGCCTACCCGCAAGCAAGTTGGCCAATACACTTCAAAAAAACTGCCAACACACCTGCAGATGCGTTTGTGCTAAACTACAACAGTTACCGATTGAAACACACCCAATATATCTTGGCTGATACCTTAAAGTCAACTGTGAATGATCATTCCATCAAAGTCAGTGATTTATTCATCTCCATCTACAAACAGGGTACGCCGAATGAGCAAGATAGCCTAAGACTTACTTCGTCAATTTCTGTAAATGGCAATTTGGCTGGAACGCACACCAGCAGATTTGGAGTAAAAGGTAAAGTGCCTAGATATGCCCTTTCGCAATATACCTTGCCTAATGGTGTGATTTTAAAAGCTGAGGCAGTATCAAAAGATACAGTCGGGTCAGTAACTTATACATTGATTAATTCATCCAACAAAACTGTTTTCTCAGAACAGTTCATCGGAAAGAAAACAAATATTAATGACACCAATGCCGTAGAACGATACTATGCCTTGACTTTCGGAAAAGTGAAGCTAGCTCGTATCACCAATTCCAACAAAACTCAATCATTTAAAGTGTATTTGAATGGCGTAGAACAAACTAAGGCTACCGTTTCATTCTCTGTGACCAAGACTGTGTCTGTCACCAACTCCGAAGCTAGCACTAACGAGTTTGATATTACCATCAAATTTGATGATAATTCTACTGCATCATTGTCTTCTTTGGCAGGGACAAACACATTGCCTAAATTGCGAAAAATATTCACGGACATATTTAAAAACAAGTTTGGTACTGATTTCGTACTCAACTGTGCTCTCGAAGTATGGAAAGAAAACACCTTTGGTGTAAGACCTGAAATAAAATAAAGAGAAAGAACATAGATAAAAAAAGGGAGGCAAATGCTTCCCTTTTTTTATGTGAATATCCTTCATCTGGCACATCTGCAAATCGACCCACCACACCCGTCATGACAGTCAAGACAATTTTGAAATGAATACAAATATTTAATTATCAGACAAATAACTGCAACAGATAATTAATAAAAATGAAATGCTCACGTAACATACCTGTAACCAATATATCACATAACCCGACTACTTTTGCGTCAAATTAATTCGACATACTCAAAATGGAGACATTTTATTCCTGACTACAAAAATTACCCATCATTTTGTCAGATTCCTCAAAAAAGATAAACAATTAAGTTCTCTCATATCTACATCATACAATTACACAAGATTCACTTACATTACAATGACGAAGTATTTATTTATCCTCCTACTTTCATTTACATTTACCCTCAGTTTAAGCGCTTCCAAAATCAAAGGGGTGATTATCGACAAAGAAACCAACGAACCACTCATAGGTGCAATCGTAAAAATCAATGAGTTAAATACTGGAACTGTAACTGGACTTGATGGAAGTTTCAAAATAAAACACCTACCAAAAGGGGTTTACACAATTTCTGTTACCCACATTGGCTACGAAGCTAGCACATTGCAGTTGAACACTGAGGAAAAAGATGAAATTGAAGATGAATTAATCATCAGCCTTGGTCCAAACACCAAAAGCCTGCATGAAGTAGAAGTAGTCGGTCATGCCGATAAAAGTACAGAAGTTTCGGCTAGACTCTCTGAGCGAGAAAGTCCAAATCTGCTAAATGTTACTAGTGCTAGCGCCATCCAGCTGTCTCCAGACTTGGAAGTAGCAAGTGTCATCCAACGGATGTCGGGTGTCACTCTCGACCGAAGCTCGAGCAAAGGCAATGAATATGCCATCTTGAGAGGGATGGACAAACGATATTCTTATACATTGGTAAATGGAATAAAGATTCCCAGCACAGACGACAGACACAGATACATCAATTTGGACATTTTCCCATCAGATCTGGTCGATAGAATCGAAGTTTCTAAGGCACTTACCCCCAATATGGAAAGTGATGCTATTGCAGGTGCAGTGAATATTGTCATGAAAAATGCACCAGATAAACTATTAATCAAAGCAAATATTTCGAGCGGATACAATACCATTTTACATGACCATCCATTCAGATCGTTTAATTCGGATGCAATTTCGATATTGTCACCCTACGAAATAAATGGAAAAGAATATGACGCCAAACCAAGCGATTTTACGAAAGCAAATTTGGACAATAACATTATTAAGCTCCCAGTGAATACAATAGTTGGTTTTGCTATTGGGAATCGATTTTTTGAAAAAAGACTTGGTTGGATTCTCGCTTTGAACTACAACAATACCTACAGGGGAAAAAGTAGTTTGATATTTGATAGTGAGCAGGCAAACAACAGCACCAACCAATTTATCCTAACTGAAATAGAGCGCAGGTTTGATTACAGGCAACAAGAAAATATGGGCATACACAACAAAATTGATTTCGACATCAATCGGACAAATAGCATTAAAGCATATTTGGCTTATTTTAATAATCAAATTAAACAAAATAGGGAGTCAGATATTACCTCACTCCAATTTCAAAGTTATGTGCCATCTTTAGGCGAATCCGAAGGCTATATTAAAAACCGAAACGACTACAACATACAGTCATTGCTCACAACTACATTACAGGGCGATCATGGATTTTTCAACCAACACCTTCACCTTAATTGGAGTGGTGTATATTCAAAAGCAACCAATCAGACTCCTGATCTTTCTACAATAACTTATGACAATTTTTTCAAAAATTCCCAGAGACAACCACAATTTGTAAATTTTAGTGGAAGTACTCGAGAGTGGTTTCACAATTCCGACCTTGACAAAGCATTTTATGGGAACATTAAATACGTTGACAAGGTATTCGGTGGGAACCTTGAAATTTCAACAGGCTACCTGTACCGTGATAAAATTCGAAACAGTTTTGTAAATACTTACACCCTAATCCCTGTTGGACCTGTGAATGAACGAACAGCGAAAGGAGTAGATTGGACAAACTATTCCGACATCAACTGGACAATCAAAAACCCCAAAGGTGCTGTAAATGAGGCGGGCACATTCAATGCCTATGAAAATGACAGAGCTGTTTACGGAATGATTCAATATCAAATACATCCCATTCGAATAATAGGGGGACTTAGGCATGAGCAAGCGAATCAAGGATATGACCTTTTATTCCATAATCCTTTTCTTGACAAATTTACACCTAATAATTATCAAAAAAAAGACAATAAGTACATTTATAATTTGCCTAGTGTAAACATAGAATATACACTCCAAAACGGAAACATAAAAGGCTCGTATTACAAAGCAATTAACAAACCTGGATTTTTGGAAATTGTTCCGTTTGAAGATAACAGGGGTGAATTCGCTATCGTAGGTAATGAGAAATTGAGAAATGCAGTTGCCGAAAACTGTGATATCCGGTATCAATACTACCCTACCCAACTGGACCAAATACTGATCGGAGGTTTTTACAAAAAAATCACAGACGCCATAGAAGAAGGTTTTATAAAGTACAATAGTGGAAAAAATGCACTCACTTTTCTGAATTCGAATGCTCTAGTTTACGGGTTTGAAATAGATGGAGTGAAATTCTTTAGAGAAATAGGTGTAAAATTCAATTACACATGGTCTCATTCACAAACAACATCCAACAAGAAGTACATCCAAAATGGAATTGTCAACAAGGACTCTACATACATCACAGCAGCAACACGTCCACTAGCTGGTCAGTCCGAGCACATTGCAAACATTTCACTTTTATACAAAGGCTCGAACAATGGACTGAATGCTCAACTAGCAATGTCTTACAATAGCGACAGAATAATCAGAGTATCGTCCGACTTGAATGCTGACAGATGGGAAAAAGGTATATTCCAATTAGACTTTTCGGCCGAAAAAAATTTCAAGTCAGGACTAAGCATTTTCATAAAAGCTCGTAACCTATTGAATAGCCATGTTATTTGGTATGTGAAGCAACATGACGAATCAAACAACAAATTCCCATATCATGAAAATGATAAAATCACCACTATTGTACGAAATGAATACACGGGAAGTTCAGTTCTTATTGGATTGAGATACAAATTATAACACCAAAAATAAAAAACCACTACAATTAAAAAAAAGTAAAAGAATTATGAAAACAACTACAAAAAAAGTATTTTTAAGTGCTATGACTATAGCATTATCATTGTTTGCAGTGCAAGCTGGAACCATCACTGTAGGTACCCCAGGTGGTGCTGGAGGTGTAGAAGTAAAAGGAACTTGGACAAAAGGTTCGACCGTCATTGTGAATGACCACATGATTATACAAGCTGGTCAATCGCTAACCATCGAAGATGGTGTAACTGTAGAAATAGCAGATACAACATTGAAAATTGAATTTATTGTTTTAGGAAACTTATACTGTAAAGGAACTGCCAACAGTCCAATCAACATCACAGTATCAGCCAACAAAATCCCAAGCAATGTAGCTACCACTCGCCCATTCCCAGGTTTGTGGGGTGGCATCATGTGTGATCTTACATGTAAAGAAGTATTGATGCTCCACACCAACATCAAATACTACGGAGCTGCTACGACCAACAATTCTCCTTCTGTATTGCTTAAACTATACAAAGCAGCTGCTGGTGAAACTGTTCCATTCATGAACTTTAGAAATCATGTAGATGGAAAATTGGTAGTAATGAACAGTACATTCTCTAACGGTGTGGATGATGGAATATACATTGAAGGTGGAAAAGTGATTTTCGCATACAACAAAATTTATCAAAATGGTTCTACTGGTGGTGATGCAACCAACTTGAAAGCAGGTACTATTGCCGACCTTTGCTACAACATGTACTATAGCCAAAACACAAATGCCTTCAAACTTTCTAACTCAGGAAGTCGCTCACCACAATGCGTGGCTGTAGTGTATAACAACACGATAGTAAATACAGGTTGGAGAAGACCAACTACAAAAGGTGGAAGTGTATGGTATGAAGCAGGTGTAGTTGGAAAAACATACAACACCCTATTCTTAAACTGTAGATATGGTATCAAAACTGATGGTAAAGCTGATGCTGCATCTACTGGTGACTATAACTACTACTATGGCAACACACAAAACACAGTTAATAACTTCAACACGCCAACTCCAGGATTATTGGCACACGGAGCAAACGACGTTTATGGTACAACTGCTGGAGCTAATGACCCAATGCTAGTAAACTACCCATTGAGCACCGAC
>CAIUKZ010000122.1 GCA_903899865.1 uncultured Bacteroidales bacterium
CATCTTCCCATTACAGTGGCATCACCCATTAAGGCCACTCAGCCTATTTGGACGGTGTTTGGAGCTATGCTCATTTTTGGTGAGCGTCTCAATTTGTATCAATCCATTGGGGTGGGAGTGACGCTACTTTCATTTTTTCTGTTTTCAGTGGTTGGTAAAAAGGACAATATGTCATTTCGCACCAATAAATGGTTGGTGTATATCGTTCTCGCCACGCTGACAGGGGCTGTTAGTGGTTTGTATGACAAGTATTTAATGAAGCAGTATGACCACATGGCTGTGCAGGTGTATTACACTTTTTATCAGGCGATAATCATGGGGGTGATTACTCTTGTGTTATGGTATCCTCGGCGAAAAAGTGGCACTCCCTTTCAGTTTAGGTGGTCCATTGTGTTTATTTCTTTGTTTTTAGTGACTGCCGATTTTGTGTATTTTTATGGACTAACACTGCCAGGCTCAATGATATCGATTATGTCTACAGTTCGGCGTGCTGGAGTGGTTATCCCATTTCTTTATGGCGCAATAATTATGAAGGATACAAACCTGAAAATTAGACTGTTTTATTTGGTGGAGGTGCTAGTTGGTATGTTTTTTTTATATTTGGGGTCAAAATAGTTTTTGGAGTTCTAGGTGTTTTGTAGCTAATGGTTGTTGAAATCATGCTTGTTCACAATTGTTTAAACTCGTCACATCGTTTGCTTTTCGGGTCAAGGAGGATGAATGCATAAATAATTTATTTTTTTTGATAAAAGGTTTGATAATTAAATGAAAATAACTACTTTTGCAAGCCCAAATCATTAGACTCGATTATAAAAAATTTAAACATAAAGATATGAAAAGCGGAATTCATCCAGAAAGCTATCGTCCTGTAGCATTTAAGGACATGTCAAACGGAGATACTTTTATCTCTCGTTCTACTGTAAACACTAAAGAAACCATTGATATTGATGGTGTTACTTATCCTGTTGTGAAGTTAGATATTTCTAGCTCATCTCACCCATTTTATACAGGTAAATCTAAATTGGTTGATACTGCTGGACGTGTAGATAAGTTTATGAATCGCTACGCTAAGCGTGGAGAGAAAAAATAATTTCTGGCTTTACTTGCATTTTTATAACAACAATGCCTTGAGATTTTTCTCAAGGCATTGTTGTTTTTAGACCTTTCCATGTAAACCCATTGTAATGCAGCACCAAGTCATCTGGGTTTAGTAAAGGGGAAAATGTCTTCTTATCTTCTTCGTCCATAAAGTCAAGGCAATTGTTTTTTGCAATAATGTCTTGATGTTCAGCAGAAAAGTGTAGTGATACAAAGCTGTTTTCTAGTTTTGCTTTTGCCCATTCAATATCATTATATTGAAAATTTGGAGCGTCAGACTTCATCCAAGCGATAGATTTTGGTGCTTTGAATCCGACCTCTATCGGTTTCCATTTTAGGGTGTAAAACGCAACTGTAGAGTGGCAAATAGGGGCGCAAGCTGTACGAATGAACCCAATAAATGCTTGTTTATCTGATTTGAAAAGTTTTAATTCTAAGGTTGATAGCGGTGATGTTCTTATTGCCAGTAGTTGATTGATAGTGTCAAGTTTTAATACTGTTACTTTATTTCTCATCCTGTTTTCTATGGAGTCTGACAATTTTGATTTGTAATACTCCATCAATTCCAGTTTTTGTTGATTGGTCATTGCTCCATAGACTTTTTGGGGCATTTCAACAAACAGTTTATCAATGTTTTGACCATTGCTGTTTAGTTGGCACAAGAAGCAGAATGCTACTAATGCAAGTACTTTATTAATTGTATTTGAATGGTGCTTTTGCATATAATTTTATCCTCCACAAACTCTTCCAAAGAAGGTGATAACAGGTTCGTATTTATTGGTTGGAGATAGTGTCTAAGAAAACAATCTATTTTACGGATTTTTTTCCCAAGCCTAACAACTTAAGGTAGTAGTTTTTCATTTCGTTCATGTCAGAGAAATTTTCTTTGTACATCAAACTGACACCCTGCATATCTACTGCAGTCCCCACTTGAGATTTGTCCACTGTGCGGTTGTAAACTTTGGCTCTGAAAGCGCCTTCGTCACTAAGAAGGTATTCCACATCTACGTCTTTGATGAATTTGTTAGTACTAATATTGTCCGCTCTGTAGCCCACATTTCCATTGACTATCCATCGTTTATTTGGTTGATAGAGAATCTGTGCTTTATATTCATCCGAACTCATATTCGTCAGTTTTTTGTAATCCAGTCCGAGTGACACATTGTTGCTGTTAATCATTTTGGAAAACCAACTATTGAGTTGAGCACTCACAGTGGTCAATCCAAGTGAAAGCATCTCATTTCCTCCGAATGAATAATTTCGAAGGTATTCAGGCGTGAAAAATTTGTTGAATACCAATAGATAAATCATTTGTTTGTTCATCATTTCATTGGTGCTGATGATGTTTTTTACCA
>CAIUKZ010000123.1 GCA_903899865.1 uncultured Bacteroidales bacterium
ATTTTTTTCAAAAAAAAACATACTTTTGTACTGTTTTGGCCGTTAACCTTGCACGACGCAGTATAACTATTGAAGAAAACAGCTAAACTAAAAGAAATAGATCTATATTTTATGAAAAGAACTTCTAGTTTAAATCAATTAAGATATTATATTGTCGGATTTTTTATGTTTCTAAGTTGCAGTATGATTGCACAAAGAATGCAAACTGTAAAAGACTATGATGGGAATGTGTACCATACTATAAAAATTGGTGATCAAATATGGATGGTGGAAAATCTAAAAACTACGCATTTTAGAAATGGAAAATCCATTCCAAATGTAAAAGACAATAATGATTGGACAGCTTTGACAACCCCTGCCTATTGTACTTATCAAAACAAGCCAGAACACAAAGATAAATTTGGGTTGCTATATAATTTTTACGCGGTTTGTGACTCAACGAACATTTTAGCACCAGCAGGCTGGCATGTTGCCTCTAACGAGGATTGGAAAGTGCTTCAAAATTATCTTATCAAAGGTCGCTTTAATTTTGACAAAAGCACAGATGGTGCAAAATTTGGCAAAGCATTAGCTGCAAAAACGGATTGGATTATCACAAAAGACGAATTTGGTGGTGCTGTAGGTGATGATTTATCTAAAAATAATGCCACAGGATTCACAGCTCTACCTGCCGGATATAGGTATGATGGAGGAGTATTCTATGACATGGGGTGTAGTGCCTATTGGTGGACATCTACAGAAAATAAAGCATCAGTGGCGTGGTACAAATCAATGAGATGCGACTATTGGGGACTTTTCACATTTCGCGATGTAAAAACTGAAGGATTTTCAGTAAGGTGCGTAAAGGACAAATAATCTTATGATTTTCAATATTGAAAAGCTACTAAACGATATTCGTTAGTAGCTTTTTTTTAATATTCATGATTTCTTTTTCTTATGAAAATAACTCAAATATCAGAAATACTTTGTAGCCTGAATTCGGTTAGAATTGATTTGGAAATCAATTGGCTATTAACGGATAGTAGAAACCTTTCATTTCCAAGTGAGACATTGTTCTTTGCGATTACAACTAAAAGAAACAATGGACATCAATTTATCACTGAACTATACAATCAAAATGTGCGAAATTTCGTAATCAGTGAATTTCGGGAGGAATTCAATGACTTATGTGATGCTAATTTTATAGTCGTAGAAGACACAGTTGTAGCTTTACAAAAGTTGGTAACGGAGCATAGAAAGCAATTCAACATACCCATAATTGGCATCACGGGTAGCAATGGAAAGACTGTTATAAAAGAATGGTTGTACCAACTACTCCATCAGGACTACAAAATTGCTAGATCACCACGCAGTTACAATTCACAAATTGGGGTACCACTATCTGTTTGGAATTTGAAACAAGACACTGAAATGGGCATATTCGAAGCAGGAATATCACTGCCTAATGAAATGGAAAAACTAGAACCAATTATCTCTCCAACAGTAGGAATTCTGAGTAATATTGGTGATGCACATCAAGAGAATTTTTCGAGTCTGAAACAAAAGTGCGATGAGAAATTGAGATTGTTCATAAAATCAGAATTACTCATATATTGCTCTGATAATAAACTTATTGATATTTCAGTTTCTCAATCAAATTTTCAGGGAAAGAAACTTGACTGGGGAAATAATGACAAAGCTTTAATAAAAATCAAATCCATTAGAAAAGGTAAGTCCTCAACGGATATTGAAATTGAATATGAATTGAAAAAACACTCATTTCAGATTCAATTTATTGATGATGCTTCTATTGAAAACATACTCCATTGTATTGCATTGATGTTATATCTCAACTATGACACAAATACAATCAGTGAAAGATTGATAAATATTGAACCTGTAGCAATGCGGATGAATGTAAAAGAAGGTATCAATCACTGCATTATCATTAATGACACTTACAATTCTGACTTAAACTCACTCTCCATTGCATTAGATTTTCTAAATCAGCAGGCTGTCTCTAAAACGTTAGATCGAACTCTCATAATATCAGATATGTATCAAACAGGGCAATCTAATGAAGAATTGTTTATAAAAATATCTGAACTAATCAATAATAAAAAAATTAACAAGCTCATTGGGATTGGAACAGAAATATTGAGATGTAAAGATTCATTCAATGTGGAGAAAATGAACTTCTTTGTAGATACAGATGATTTTTTGAGATCGGGATTGCTTAGAGATTTCAATCACGAGGTAATACTCATTAAGGGTTCGAGAAGCTTTCAGTTAGAGCGCATTTCTGCTCAACTAGAATTTATATCACACGAAACTATCCTAGAAGTTAATCTCAACGCCCTGATTGACAATCTCAACTATTTCAGATCAAAACTTAAACCAGAAACCAAGGTTATTTGCATGGTCAAGGCTTTCGCTTATGGAAGTGGTGCTGTGGAAGTGGCACGAACGTTGCAACATCATAGATGTGATTATCTAGCTGTGGCTGTGGCAGATGAGGGAGCTGAATTACGACGAGAGGGAATTAGAATTCCAATTATGGTGATGAATCCTGAACTTGGAGGATTTGGGATGATCATTGATAATAACTTAGAACCCGAGATATACAATTTCAGAATACTGGAAGCCTTCAGTGATGTGGTTGGTAAACTTGGATTGATTGACTATCCAATACATATTAAAATAGATTCTGGCATGCATCGATTGGGCTTTGAGCCAAACGAAATAAACAACTTAATCGAATATGTAAAAGCTAATCCACAAATTAAAATAAGAACCGTTTTTTCTCACTTATCAGCAGCCGATGAAGCTCGATACGATTCTTTTACGCGGCAACAAGTAGATACATTTCTTCAATGTGCTGATTTGATTACATCTTCATTTTCTCATGATATTTTAAAACACATCCTAAATTCCGCAGGTATCGAACGATTCCATGAATTCCAATTTGACATGGTCAGATTAGGCATTGGTCATTATGGAATTAGTGCTGTCACTGGGGTAAAACTAA
>CAIUKZ010000124.1 GCA_903899865.1 uncultured Bacteroidales bacterium
CTTATTACCAACATTTCACGCCTTATCTTGGCGAACCGCTGTATACGAGACCCGTACGTACAGTGGTGTGAGAGGCTCTCCCAGTCGGCTAACTACCGACTGGGCAGTCTACTCGATTATGCGTTCGGTTTTTTAGGGAAATTATTAATTGATTCATTTATTTTTTGGCTTAGAAAGTTCAAAGCTATTTTCACCATTTTTGTTGTCCCTTTTTTCACGCATTTCTCAGTAACTTTTTCTTTTAAGGTAATTAGAAATTCTCTTTCAGGATACAGTCCTTCATAAATATTCACTTTATATCTATAACTAAAGTAGAAAGCTAGATTAACTATCTGTAAATTACTTAGTTTATTTATTATTCTCCATGTTTTATTGAAATTGAATGTGGTCAGGTATGGTGTAAATAAAAAGTCATTATTAGGCTCTTGAATTTTCTCTAGAAATTCATCAAAATTATGGGAAAACATTTCAAAAACATCATTGACTTTTCTCTCTTCAATTTGTCTTTGAATGCCATTATTTATTTCAACACAATAATCAACTATTTCTTTTATATCTAAATAGAATTCACTCGATTCATCAACAGAAATCCTAAACCGTAGATTATTAACGTATTTGTACTTGATTCGTCCGTTTTTTATTCCGTTTTTAAATCTTTTTTTTAGGTTGTTGATATTATAATTCAAGATATTATCAAATCTTGTTACATAGTGGAATATTGTCGGATATTGATCTAATGAAAATTCACCTTTATCTACAGATTCAAGAAGTTTTTTTGTATGATAACGATAGTCACTATTTGTCAAATTAATACAGTCCCAATAATTCAACTTTGTAAGAGTTTTTTCTCTTTCAGGAATAGTATTGTCTTCAAATTTGTAGATTGAACTTATCTCCTTGGATAGTTCTTCAATATTGAGTGAACTTGTTCCTGTAATATATTTGAAAATAGAGTCAAAGTATATTAATTTCTCATGATTTGAAGATATATATTTTTCTTTGTATTCATCTATGAAGGTCTTTGGGGTTTCAACAGCTTCTTTCTTCCCCATGAAACGCATAAAATCAAAAGAAGTACCGATATAAATATTTTGAATATCTTCAAAGTTTCCTGGATTTAGTTTTCCCATTTTATATTCAATCGCAATGGGTAATGCGAAGTCAAGAACATTATTGACAATATCTGTTTTAACATCATTGTATTTCGCTTCTACAAAAATACATTCTTGCAGACTTTTATATATGATTTTAAAATGTTCTAAAAAAAATAATAAGTTTCTCAAATTACCACTATTCAGTTCAACTCTTTGTACAATTAAAACTTTGTGTTCTAATAGAAATGTATAATAAGCTTCATATAAAGCTTTATATTTTTCTTCAATAATTTCATCATAAATTCCTGATACATTCGATTTAAAATTGACTGAAATTCCTATTACTTTTTCTTTAAGTATTGAGTAATTATCTTTATCCGTTTCTGTGTTAATTTCTTTTCTCAACTCATCTTCATTTGCAATTAAAATGACTTTAGCATTGTAATTCTCAACAAGATTATTGATATATCCAAACACTTCAGGAAGTTGGAGTTCTTTACTTTTTCGGTCAATATCATCAATACAAAGTAATACTTTACTATAATCAAATAAATCTGAGCTTGCAATCTCAGTGTCGTTAAACATTGTTGATATGTCGAAGCCTGCTAAGTGTTTAATTAAGCTTTTTCCTAGTCCAGCAGCGATTTTTAAACCTTTGCTTTTAAGTATAGGATAAAGTTCAAGAAGTATTTGATTTTGAATATCTTCAATTGAGTTTACACCAAATAAAGATATTGGTATGGGATTAAATTTTTCATCTGTTGTCGAATTTGGAATAGATTTGTTTTTCACCAATGGGAATAATTGATTCTTAATGTAATGCGTTTTCCCAATACCATATCCTCCATTAATTATTATTGCATAATTAGTGTCAAGTTCAATATATTCGACAATTCTATTCGTTAAATCGGTATTCATATTTTTCTTTTTTTAAACTGACGCATAACATCTCCCTAAGAGAAACAGTTTCCGATATGAGTAACAGTGTTTCTCATATTTCCACCTTAGGTGTCCGTTGTTATTCTGTTATAAAATTGATTATCTGTATATTAACAAATGTACTGTTTTTTATGCTGTTTCTCTTACAGGAATTTCTCATGTCTCATATTTTATACATGATATTGCGAAATTATACAAATACTTGTAAATACAACCCCTTTTATCTAAATATTTAATTTATCCAATGGATTAGTAATTTGGTCAAATCCCTTTGTTGTAATATGTGTATAGATTTCAGTTGTTTTACTACTGCTATGTCCAAGTAAACTTTGTATGTAGCGTAAGTCTGTACCAGCTTCTAAAAGATGTGTTGCAAAACTGTGACGAAGGGTGTGTGCAGTTATTCGTTTTCTTAAACCTACTTTAATAACTGATTTTTTCAATACCATTTGTATGCTTTTGGTTGAATATTGATCACCTCCTTCTCCTTCAAACAGCCACACCTTGGGCTTGTATTCAGTTACATATTTTCGAAGAATCTCCAGTGTTTTGTTCCCAAGTAATGTGTAGCGGTCTTTCTTTCCTTTGCTTAGTTGAAACCTATCCCGCTATGGCCGCTACCCTATCATTTGCATTCTGTGGCTATCAATGTCTTTTACTTTCAGGTTAATCAATTCACTAATGCGCAACCTTCCAGAATAAATTGTCATTAGTAAGGCTTTGTGGTTTATGTTCGTTATTGTAACGTACTATTTGATAAATGAACAAAGCCATGTCAAATTATATCTGACATGGCTTTGTACTTCGTTATTCGTGTTGCTTTGACGACCTATAATCCAAAGCTTAATAAGTTGATATGGTCGTATATATTGCTAAACAAAC
>CAIUKZ010000125.1 GCA_903899865.1 uncultured Bacteroidales bacterium
GAGGTTGCGATACAGCAATCCTCAAAGAACACTATTCGATTTGAATGGGCTTACTTTTGAAAAAACATAAAAATAAGGCTTCAAAACCCTTTGTTTATCGCAATACAAAAACTTAATTCCGCATTTAGCGGACAACAATGTTTTAAAATGAATACAATTAATTATGTATTTCCAAAAATTTGAATAACTTTGTTAATTGTATATAAAAATCGAAGCAAATGAAACTCTTAAAAAACATACTTTTCTCCATGATTACCAGCATATCACTGATGTCAATTTTGGCCATCAGCATAGGATATGCTACATTTATCGAAAACAAACAGGGTACAGAATATGCCCACGAAGTAATTTACAATGCAACATGGTTTGAACTCTTACTACTATTTCTAGTGGTCAATTTTATTGGTAGTATGTTTATCAACAAACTGACTGACAAAAGAAAAATATGGATTAACCTGTTCCACAAAGGGTTTTTATTCATCATACTTGGTGCTGCAATTACCAGATACGCTGGCTACGAAGGAATAATGCATATCCGTAATGGTGAGGCAAGCAACAAAATAGTATCTGAAAAATCGGCACTGAAAATCACTGCCAGCAATGACAACTCGAAAGAAAACAAAGAAATAGAACTGCCATTATCTGCTAATGGTCCAATCACATTTTCGAAATCATTAGATATGGAAAACCAATCTATACATTTCGAATGTGTGCAAACCTTGACTAATGCAGTAGAAATACTAGAGGACGCACCCAATGGTGAACCATCAATTGCTTTGTTCGTGATGGAAGAAGGTGGTCAGCCAGCAGATTTCATTCTTCAAGGGAAAAACTCATTTGAACACAGTGGCACCAGTTTTGCTTTTGGCGACAGTACTTCAAAGGCAGATATTTGCTTCTACACTCGTAATAATGAACTTATCCTAAAGTCCAGCAGATCCATCGACCGCAGTAGCATGATGGATCCTACGCCTGTCACTCTCAATGCAAACAGTATCCATACAGCTCAGGTTAAAAACATCTACAAAGCTGGCAATCTACTCTTTGTACTAAAAGAATACAAATCCACAGCTGTCCGAAAACTGGTAGATGCTTCAACTCAACAAGGCATGATGAAAGTGGGTCTTAAAGGTAGAAATGCCATGATTATACGTGTGAGCGATGGCAAATCGACACAAATTGTGAATGTATTTAACTCAGAGACAACAGCTACAGCACCCTCACACTGTAAAATTGGAGAGACGAAAGTGACCATCCAATCTGGGAAAAAGGATTACACACTACCTTTCTCAATTCATTTGCGAGAATTCAAAGTAGAACGTTACCCGGGCAGTAACAGTCCATCATCGTATGCAAGTGAGATAACAGTTATAGACAAAGAAAAAAACACCAGTTTCCCTTTTCGCATTTACATGAATCACATTTTGAATTACAGGTCGTATCGATTCTTTCAGTCATCTTATGACACCGACGAGCAAGGCACTATACTATCTGTCAACCACGACTATTGGGGAACAATGATCAGTTATTTCGGCTACCTGCTTCTTGCCATTGGGATGACATTGACCTTATTTAGCAAAAACAGCAGATTTAGAACAGTGATGAGACTTAGCAATGAGTTGCGTCAAAAGCGAAATGCCACCCTACTAGCATTTATTCTATTAATCGGCTACTCGGCAAGTGCATTCGGAACAGAAATGAGCAAAACAGAGCACATCAAGTCGCTCAGCAACCTAATGATACAAGATGCAGCTCAAGGACGTATCGAGCCTTTTAGTACGTTTGCATCTGATTTAGTACGAAAAATATACAAAAAAAGCAGCTATAAAGATCAAGCAGCAGAGGAAGTCATTATCGGAATGATAGCCAACCCAACAGAATGGTTGAACGAGCCGATTATCAAAGTTGCAAATCCGCAACTAGCTAAGGAACTTGGAGCAGTCAACGAACGAGTTTCATTTGCACAGTTATTTAAAGGTGACGACAAGAGCCAATATATTTTAGAGTCAAAAATCAATCTAATCTACCAAAAGCAACAAAGCGAACGGTCGAAATATGAAACCGAATTGATCAATGTAGATGAGCGAGTAAATATTTGCTACATGTTGCTTACAGGTCAACTATTTCGAATTTTCCCACCACTTGATAAAAGCACCAACCAATGGAAAAGTGCAATTATTGGCATGCAAAGTGCAGGTAGCAGCAATAGTTCGCAAAACAATGGTTGTGAGTACAATGGAAGTAATGACCAGATGTCGACATCCATGGATGAATCAAGCACCTCAGGCACATGTACCAAAGACCAACTCAAAAACGATAGTTCAACGAGTGGTGGTTGCCCATATACAGAATCTGAGTCAATGGATGGTGCAATGCCAGCAACAATGAATGACGGATCACAAGCAGCTTGTTGCATTAGGAAAGAACAAATGGTAGACAATTCCCAAGCATTGTTGATGGCATATCTTGATGCTGTAAACAAGGCATATACCACTGGCAATTGGAACACAGCCGAGCAGGAACTCAACAAAATAAAAAGTTACCAACTCAAATATGGTGGTGACTCGCTCCCATCGAGCAATAAGATAGCACTAGAAACAACTTACAATGAGATAAATATCTTTGTTATTTTACCAATATTTTATTGCTGTATTGGGTTGATAATACTAGGACTTTACTTCCTTTCCATTTTCAGTCCGAAGAGTAAATTAGCTAAACTCTTAAAATTTGCACACTATCCTTTCTATATCCTATTCGGAGTCTATTGCATAGGTATGGGATTACGATGGTACATTGCTGGACATGCTCCTTGGAGTAACGGCTATGAAAGTATGCTTCTAGTGGGATGGGCAACCAGTCTCGCAGGATTACTCTTTTCACGCAACTCCATCATTACACTTGCTACTACTGGGCTACTGACATCCATTGCTTTGTTCACAGCAGCTATGAGCTGGATGAATCCAGAAATTACGAACCTTGTTCCTGTGCTTAAATCGTACTGGCTCATCATCCACGTTGCCATCATCACATCTAGCTATGGCTTCTTAGGAATGGGTGCTATGCTTGGATTATTAAACCTGATCATGATGATCATTCGCAACAAATACAAAACCAAACAACTGGATGATAATATCCTTGAAATTGGCTATATCATCGAGATGGCATTAACAATCGGACTATTCATGCTCACCATCGGGTGCTTTTTGGGAGGAGTTTGGGCAAATGAATCGTGGGGTCGATATTGGAGCTGGGACTCTAAGGAAACGTGGGCATTGGTAGGTATTCTGGTTTACTCGGTTGTGTTACATTTAAGACTTATTCCGAAGTTAAATACTCAATTTATCAAAAGTTCTATGTCTTTATTAGCAATTTTGGTAATTTTAATGACGTATCTTGGAGTAAATTACTATCTTAGCGGTATGCATTCATACGGA
>CAIUKZ010000126.1 GCA_903899865.1 uncultured Bacteroidales bacterium
AGCACCAATAAGGGGAAAAGGGGAATTTTTCTCTACATCTCTAGAAGAACGAACAGAATTATTAAGCAGTTCTTTTGCAACTACAAAAAGAGCAGGAATAAGCAAACCAAAAAGCAAATACTTCATGGTGTGTTTTGAAGGCACATCAGAATTTGTTGTAGTTGTGACTCTGGCTTTATCAAGTATAATATTGTCAGGTGAGTTAGATGCTTTCAATATTTCGGACTCAGCCCGCTTTTGAAGAAATAATGTATAGTAACTATCATCCATTTTGTACTTTCTCTCCAAGGATATCATTTCAATCTCTTTAGCAGGCAGCGTTTCTATCTCTTTATTGACAGATAATAGTCGTTTTTTATATTCATTTTTTTCAATCTCCATTGAAGCCTTAATACTTTTAATAACCTCAGCTATAAGCTGTTTTGCGTTATCAATTTCCTTGGTATATTTTGAATAATACAAATTTTTAGGAGAAAGTTCAGCACGTTTTGACTGAAGCTCATTAATTTGTTGAACCAAATTCATCAACAAAGGCTCGTTCACACCCAAACTAGAAGGAGCCACTATAGTACCCTCTTCAAAATTAGTTTTAAGGTACTTTATCAAATATTCAAAATACGTCTCTTTCAGTTTCAATTCGGCACCTTGCTCATCAAATTTTGAAGCCTTGCCTAATAATTCAGATGTATGGTCATTGACATTCATCATTTTATTACTTTGACGAAAGTTAGTCATCTTCCCTTCTGACTCGGATAGTGACTTTGACACTAATCCCAATTGATTGTCAATAAACTTCATTGTTTTGTTTGCTGCATCATTCTTTCTTTCAAGATTCTCTGCAAGAAACAATTCAGATAATTTATTGATAAAATCAATATCCCGCTCAGGAGTTTCGCTTACAAGCGAAATTTCCAATACTGATGCCCCTTCTACTACAAATCGATTTGAAAACCGAGATGTAAAATCGCCAATTAATGACTGTCTGTCCCTAAATTGGAAAAACAGCTCGTCATCTTCAAAGCTTCCTGAAACATTGTTTACTGTGATGAAAAACAAATTGTGTTGAATCGGTTTACCAAACCTTCCTTCGACCTTGAGATTGCTGAACTTTTTGTTTTCATCAACAGTGATTGTATAAGAACCATTGGAATGCAAATTAATTTTAAATCTCATTCCATAAGCCTCTGGTGAAATATAATCAGACTCTATTCTGATAGGTGATGCCTTGTATAAATACCTTGTCTTAAAATTTCCTTGAGTAATATAATCAACTTTCAATTCTGGTAAACTATCTACAGTTCTTCCAATCAAATCATTTGAGAATAACATCAAAACCTGATTTTTCACATTACGAAATCCAGCCTCCACACCAAATCCCTGCATAAAGGCTTGTGTCCCATTCGCACTACCACCAGAATTACTTTCCTCTATCATGATAGTACCTGAAGACTTATAACTCGGCAACCATGTTCTATTTTGCAAATACGAGGAACCCAAAGCAACAATAGCTCCTAAAACAAACAAATACCAATGCCGCAGGAAATAAAAAACCCACTCCATGATATCAAATCCCCCACCTTGCTCCTCCTCTGAGAAAGGTTTCTCGTAATTATTTTCTTCCATAAAAATTTATAAATATTGAAGACTTTAAGTCTGTACAAGTTGTGTGAAAACCACTTATTCAAAGTACACTTCACTTCTTGTTAAAAATGGATTAAAAATAGAAAGCATCTAAATAATACCGTTTGCAAAAACAATATAGTCCAATTTCGACTTCGTCTCATTGATACTATTTGTTTGAAGCAACGGCATTAACAACAGTAGACATAAAAATGACTTTGGGTCATTTTATATGTACAGTTGGTATAAAAAGCATGAATCATTCAATTTTCATCATAAAAGAAAAATGATGATGGCTAATTGTTCAGATTCAAGACCGTTAGGAATAGTGTTATAGAGAAATTCACAACACCCAATAAAGCACTATATGAATTTACTTTATAGAAACTATCAAAAGATCTCCTAATGTAAATAATATCATTGGGATATACATAGTAAAACTTCGAATCGATTACACTTTTGGGGCGGATGTCAAATTGGATCACTTCATTGCCTTTATTTGTTTCGCGAATAATGGTGATATGAGCCTTATCAATTTGCTCAGCCAAATCGCCAACCATTGCCAATGCTTGATAAATGGTTAATCTATTTTTGTAAATTGGAAAAGAACCAGTGCCAACTTCACCAACCACCGTAAATACCTTGTTTGCTAAAGTTACCCTAACTTCTGCATCAGGTATTAGTTCCTTAATCCTTTTCTGAACTTCATTGGAAGCCTCCTTATAGGTTAGACCTGCAATTTTAATTTTAGAAACAAAAGGTATATCGATAGTGCTGTCCGAAAAAACACGATATGTAAATTGCTGCTGTGAATTTGCACCCGCTTGATTGGGTGAAATCAGTTTTGATATCGTTTCATCAGTGCTAATCAATCTAAAAATTATCTCGTCGTTTATTTTAATTTTGTAATCATTTATTGCTGACTTATCATATTTAGGAAGACTTGGATCGTTTTCTTGTAGTAATCTCAGTTTCTTATAGTTATAACAAGAAGACATGATGCAAGAACAAACCAACCCAAAGATTAGGAAGTAAACGAACCTTAAAAGAATATTTTTTTTAAATTTTATGATAATCACCTGAACAATGTATTTTTGAATCCGTATTTTTTTATAATTACGAAGGAGTAAACAACTTATAAATTAGTAGGGCAAAAGAGAGTGAAGTTACTCCGATACTAACAAATGTCCACAAATTACTAATTCCAAAAAACTGTGCGTTTAAAGGTTCCAAGTAAATGACATCATTGGGTTCAATGTAATAAAACTCTGAATGCAAAATATCAGCACTCCTCACATCAAACATTTTTATGACGGTGCCACTACTGGTTTGTCTTATTATTCTTATTTTTGACCTATCGATATACATTCCAAAATCGCCAAACATTGAAATGGCTTGAAAAATGTTTATTTTTTCTTTGATCATCGGAAATCTGCCAGATCTTCCTCCTCCAATAATACTAAAAAATCTTCCTAATAATCGAACATCGACAGAATTAAGGGGGAGTATTGACTTAATAGTATCTTCAAGAAAAAATTTTGTTTCTCTAACTGATTTCCCAATAACATTCAATTCTCCCAATATAGGCAGACGTATATTTCCTTCTTCATCAACGATATATAAATAAATATCCATATTATCCGAGCTGGAACTCATTATTTGACTTATACCTCCACTCATTGATCCACCATTAAACAAAGCATTCGTTTTTTCATCAGTAGAATAAACCTGTATGTAAAGTTTATCACCTATCTTCAATTTATAATCTTGATAGGGAATCGTATCTTTGTAGGATGGTATTGAATTGAGACTATTCTTGGGAGTCTGTAAGTAATACAATTCACGTGTAGTGACACAAGAGGTAAGAATCAATGATAATATTACAACTCTAAATATGAAATTTCGCATCTTAAAACCAATTCTTTGTGACATTATAGATAGCAAAGATATAAAAAAATGTTGGCTGGAAGTAGTCTTTGCTCCCAAAACATCAATAATATTTTATCATTTTGATAGAATCCACTTTTAAACTTCAAGAAACTAAAAAACATGCGTGGAGGCATCAAGTCCGGGAATTTAAATAATTTTCAATAAGTTTGGATGTAGGAAAGAGGTGTATTTCGTTCCAATTTACTCGCAAACGATTACTGAGATGAAACTTATTTAAGTCGATTTCCCAAAATTTGGCAAAAATAACTTGGTGGGACAAAACATGTTTAAACACAGTGGGGTGTGGGTTGATATACTTGATTGTTGAATCTGAAAAAATCAATTTAAATTCACTCTCGATCATCAGCGATTCAACAACAAGATTATTGGTAGATTCAATCAATGGAAATTCATACAATCCCTTCCAAACATCATCACTTTCACGCTTCTGGAGAAAGGTACTTACCCCGACTTTTATTACCAAATAATTAAAGTATCTTGCTCTTATCTTTGACTTTTTGCCTTTAACTGGCAATGAACTCACTTGATTATTCAGAAATGCTGAGCAAACAGTATTAATTTTACAAACATGGCAATCTGGAGACTGTGGTACACATTGTAATGCACCAAACTCCATCATTGCCTGATTATGTAAAGCTGGTGAGCGTTGATTTATTAGCGATGTGGCAAGTGCCTGAAATTCCAATTTTCCTTTTGAAGTATCTATGGGTGTATTGATTCCAAATATTCTAGAAAGAACACGAAATACGTTTCCATCCACGACTGCATAAGGCTGATTGTATGCAAAAGAACAAATGGCTGCTGCTGTGTACTCTCCTACTCCGGGCAGAGAAATTACTTCCTTATAAGTATTTGGAAATTCTCCTTTATATAGCTCAACGATAAGTTTTGCAGCTTGATACAGATTTCTTGCCCTACTGTAGTATCCCAAGCCCTGCCAAGCCTTCAAAACATCGTCCATGCTTGCATTAGCCAACTCTTGCACACTAGGGAATAAATCCAGAAATCGATAATAATATCCCAAGCCCTGAACAACTTTTGTTTGTTGAAGGATAATCTCTGACACCCAAATTTGGTAAGGATTAGTTGTTTCTCTCCATGGTAAATCACGCTTATTGAGTTCATACCATTGATAAATAAATACGGGAATCTGATTATTTAACATAAAATAGTGGCAAATTTGATTAATACAAAACTGAAACTAGGGATTTGTTGATTAAAATACATTGTTGTCCGCTAAATGCGGAATTAAGTTTTTGTATTGCGATAAACAAAGGGTTTTGAAGCCTTATTTTTATGTTTTTTCAAAAGTAAGCCCATTCAAATCGAATAGTGTTCTTTGAGGATTGCTGTATCGCAACCTC
>CAIUKZ010000127.1 GCA_903899865.1 uncultured Bacteroidales bacterium
GCAACACCAAAACGTATCGGATATTAATACAATAAACGTAAAGACTTTTAGTAAACACCAATGGCTGACAATAACAATCATTGTTATTTGTCAGCCATTGATGTATTCAATATCCTGATGCACATCTGTGGTTAAATCTCATTGTTGGAACGCAAAATACGCAAGAACCACAAATTAACGCTGGTTTATAACCACATAGCCCACATAGATACATAGCAAATCTACTATGTGTACTTTCTTGTAGAAACAAATCAAACTTCTATTGTCTCCTATGTACCAATGTGGTTAATTTTCAATATTGGAACGCAAAACACGCAAAAACCACAAATAAACGCTAATTTATAACCACATAGCCCACATAGAAACATAGCAAATCTACGATATGTACTTTACATGAGAAATTAACCAACCTTCTATTGTCTCCTATGTACCTATGTGGTTAATTTTTCACATGAAAACTTTTGTGCCTTTTGTGGTTCATCACCATTCTACTTCATCAACGCATATTCAATCACCTCTTTGATGTCCTTCACATATTTGAATTTCATGCCTTTCAGGTAGATAGGTTTTATCTCATCAATGTTTTTCTGATTGTCAGCACAAAGTATAATTTCCGTAATGCCTGCACGCTTGGCGGCAAGGATTTTTTCTTTGATGCCTCCTACTGGAAGTACCTTGCCACGCAGGGTGATTTCACCTGTCATGGCTATGTTTTTACGCACTTTGCGCTTGGTAAATGCAGACACCAAAGCGGTAGTCATGGTGATACCCGCAGACGGACCATCTTTGGGGATCGCTCCTTCTGGCACATGAAGGTGCACACTCCATTCTTCAAAAATCGATGGTTCTATCTTGTAATCCTCAGCGTGAGACTTGATGTATTCTAGTGCCAGCATGGCAGATTCCTTCATCACATCACCCAGATTGCCTGTAAGAGTTAGTCGTGGCGATTTGCTTTTGCTTAGGCTCGTTTCGATGTAGAGTATCTCCCCTCCCACCTGCGTCCATGCCAGACCTGTGACTACTCCGGGATAATCATTTCCTTCGTATTTATCTTTGCTATATCTCGCTGCACCAAGGTATTCTTTTAAATCCTCCATCTGCATCTCCACATTGTAGGTCTCTTCTACCGCCACACGCTTAGCCACCTTACGCATCACCGATGCTATGCGCCTATTGAGTTCGCGCACGCCCGACTCGCGGGTGTAGGATTCTATCAGTTGGTTGATAATGGTTTTACTCATCACCAGTTGGTCGGGTTTCAAGCCATGGTTTTCCAGTTCCTTGCCTACCAAGTGTTTTTTGGCAATTTCAATCTTTTCCTCTTGCGTATAGCCGCTTACTTCGATGAGTTCCATGCGGTCGAGCAATGGACGAGGAATGGAGCTCAGGTTATTGGCAGTAGCGATAAACAGTACTTTGGACAGGTCAAAATCCACGTCTAGAAAATTGTCATGAAACGCCATATTTTGCTCTGGATCCAATACTTCCAGCAATGCCGACGACGGATCACCTTTGTAGTCAGAAGTGATTTTATCAATCTCATCCAGCACAAACACAGGGTTGGCCGATTCGGCTTTTAATATATTTTGCATGATTCGCCCTTGCATAGCACCGATGTAGGTACGGCGGTGACCACGTATTTCAGCTTCATCATGCAGTCCGCCGAGCGACATACGCACATATTTCCTGTTGAGTGCTGCAGCAATGGATTTCCCCAAAGAAGTTTTACCCACTCCTGGAGGGCCATAAAGACAGATGATGGGCGACTTCATATCACCTTTCAGCTTCAATACTGCCAGGTGTTCGATGATCCTATCCTTGACCGTATCCATGCCGAAATGGTCTTTGTCTAGCACTTTTTTGGCATGCTTGAGGTTAAAGTTGTCGGTGGTGTATTCATTCCATGGCAAACTGAGCATGGTCTCAATGTAGTTCAGCTGTGTGGAAAAATCAGGTGAATGCTGACTCATGCGCTCCAGCTTCTTCAATTCTTTGTCAAAAATCTTAGCAGTAGCTTCTCCCCACTTCTTCTCTTCGGCACGTTTTCGTAGTTCTACCACTTCCATTTCTGGCGAATTACCACCCAACTCATTTTGAATGGTTTTCATCTGTTGCTGTAGGAAATACTCACGTTGTTGTTGGTCTATCCCTTCTTTGGCTTTGTTTTGAATGGACATTTTGATTTCGAGCAACTGCGATTCTTTGTTGAGCAATTCCAGCAACTGGTATCCTCTGTCCATCACATTGTCTATCTCCAACATGCGTTGTTTCTCATTCACATTCAGCCCAAAATTCACGCACACATAATTGATAAGAAACACTGGATTCTCAATGTTGCGAATGGCAAATCCCATTTCGGGGGACATAGCACCTGAGTCATTGATGATATTGATAGCCAAGTCTTTGATGGAAGACACCAAACCTAGAAACTGTTCGTCGCTGGTTTCGGGCACATTGTCTTCTGCCAAATCGATGATTGCTTTCAGATATGGTTTGGTACTTTCCAACTCCCGAATCGAAAAACGGTTTTTCCCTTCGAGAATGACAGTGGTGGTATTGTCAGGCATTTCCAACACACGAATAACCTTTGCCACTGTACCCATCTGGTATAGTTGTTCCAAATTGGGGTCATCCAACTTCTTATCCACCTGCGAGCATACGCCGATAAGGGTTTGATTTTCATTAGCTTCACGCACCAATTTTAGTGATTTAGCACGAGCCACCGAAACAGGTAGCAGCACACCAGGATAAAGCACCATGTTGCGAAGTGGAAGGATGGGTAGTACATCACCAGAGTTGATATCCACTTCCGTAGATTGACCATCGAGCGAAATAATTGGAAAAATATCAGTAGATCCTATCATGTCATCAGAAAATAAATTGTCAAAAGGGTTTCTCATTGATTGTTTTGTTTGCTGTCAATATGTCACATTTTATGACTGAATAATGGAATACCATCCAATCATAATTTCACTCAACAATTAACCAGCTGTAAATAAGTAGTTTTTGGAAAATGCGTTTTGTGGTGTAATGTTATTTCAATAGCTGTGCCAATAGATAAATACTGAAAATTCGTCAGTAAAAATGGGTGAACCACAAAAGGCACAAAAGTTTGAATGAAAAAAAACAGCCCCCTAGATCCCCCGAGGGGGACTTTAAGAGAAGATTAGTAATGCTTAATCATTGACTAGGTAGATTTTCAATTCACTTGTGTGTCCTAAATTTTCATTTGGGACATGCGTGTTTCAAGTGAATATTCAACCACATAGGTACATAGGAGACAATAGAAAGTTTGTGTGATTCTTGCTAGATTTGCTATGTATCTATGTTGGCTATGTGGTTATAAATTAGTGTTCATTTGTGCTTTTTGCGTATTTTGCGTGCTAAAATTGAAAATTTAACCACATAGGTACAATTGAATGCCGTAGGTATTCCATGTTATTAGCATGGATGTTGACAAATCCCCATTCGACCCCATCGGGGTCGTACCTGTCCATTAATCGTTTGTGCTATAAATACATAAACCCGCTGGGTTCCATTGTTTTGGCGTTCTTTTGTGTCTTTTGTGGTTTAAAACCCTTTAAAGAACTTTAAAATTGCTGTTTGA
>CAIUKZ010000128.1 GCA_903899865.1 uncultured Bacteroidales bacterium
GGATGTTAAACAAGAGGCATAGACCCAGTGCCAACTCCAATGTAGATAGTGCTACCGCTGTAGGAAATGCAAGTACAGCAAGGTCGGCAAAAATACCCCCAAAGCTATTTAGGTAGTCTTCAATTTTGTAAGTAAATCCCAGTGGGTCAATGGCTTTTACAAAGCCTGAAAAGATGAATACAAAAGCGATTAAAATCCGAATAACAATAAGAACTATGCCTATAATTCTTTCTTTTTTTGAATTGGTGTGGGATGTTACGTTCATAGTTTCAGGTATTGGATAAGGTTATAGTGTTTCGTTTTCCAGCATTTTTATCAACCCAAATACAGCATAATTAATCATATCAAAGTAATTGGCATCGATTCCTTCCGAAATGAGGGTTTGACCTTTGTTGTCCTCAATTTGTTTGGTGCGATAAATTTTCATCAATATTAAGTCGGTATAAGACTCCATCCGCATCGTTCTCCAAGCTTCATCATAGTCATGGTTTTTTGCCATCATAAGCTCTTTGGCTTGCTGTAGGTATTGTGTGTAGAGCGCCACGCCTTTTTCGTAACTTAGGTCGTCTGTTTCTGCCACTCCTAGTTCTAGTTGGATAAGACCAATCACACCATAATTTACGATGGCAATTAATTCCGACTTGATACCTTCGTCCACTTTTGCTACGCCTTTGGTCTCGATGCTACGAATGCGATTGGCCTTAATGAATATCTGATCTGTAACAGATTTGGGTCTGAGAATGCGCCAAGATGCGCCGTAGTCCTTCATTTTTTTTGTAAAAATATTCGAGCATATTGCAGCTATTTGGTCGTATTGTTGGTCTGTTTGGCTCATTCGGTAGAGTGTTTTTTTAGCGGTGTAAAGTTACATTATTTTGTTGAAATGCACAATCTGAAGTTGTATTTATCGGCTCGCATTTTCACAGTTTTGGATGGCTCGTGTTTTTTTGCGATATTTGTGCTTGAAAACAATCAGAGCATGCACAAATCATTCCTACTTTTTTTAATCTCCACCCTGTTTTTTTCATTCCCAATTTTTTCTCAAGAAACGGGATATGCCTCCTATTATAGTCGTAAGTTGGAAGGGCACCGCACCTCCGACAGAGGTCGTTATCATGCTGATAGTCTGACCTGTGCGCACCGTACACACCCGTTAGGAACGTATCTGAAAGTTACAAATCTTAAAAACAACAAACGGGTGATAGTCAAAGTCACCGACCGTGGCCCACGCCCCAAACGATTGATAGTGGATGTATCCTACCGTGCTGCTAAGATTCTTGATATTATCCGTTCAGGAACAGCTCCGGTAGAAGTGCTGGCTCTTGACTCGGCGAGCTGGTTGGCAGCAATAAATGATAGTGCACGGTGTTTGGCTTCTGATTCCATCCATAATGATTCGGTGTTGCAACTAATCGTGGGTAACAAAAAGCAACTTATCCACCATCGACGGGCTCATATAAAGCATAGACGTATAAAAAGCAAGCACAAATCAATAAAAAGAAAACCAAACAATAGACGGCATTAGCGATGAAAGTGACTAATGTAATGTAGCGTTTTGCCAAACTTTTAATTGTAATAACTGTTTATTAATAAACATATTGTAGAGTATTAATGGGGATAGAAAAAGGAATTTTTCAACGTACAGAATTGCTTTTGGGAAAAGCCAAAATGGATGCTTTGCGCCAAAAGCGGGTCATAATATTTGGAATAGGCGGAGTGGGTAGCTGGTGTGCTGAGAGTCTGGTGAGGTCAGGTATCAGTCAGCTCACCATTGTAGATTCGGACCGTGTGTGTGTGACCAATATCAATCGGCAACTGATGGCTACCACCAAAACGGTGGGTGAAGTGAAAACCGATGTGCTCAAGGAGCGATTGTTGGAGATTAACCCTACGGCCGACATCACAGCCATTCAGAAAATATACAGTCCGGAAACTTATGAGACATTTAATCTCGAGTCCTATGATTTTATTATTGATGCCATTGACAGTTTGTCCAATAAAATGCACCTGATACAGGAAGCTACCAAAACAAATGCTGTGTTTTTCTCATCCATGGGCGCAGCATTGAAAATGGACCCAACGCGCATACGAGTGGCTGAGTTTTGGAAAGTGCAAGGCTGTCCGTTGGCAGCTGCCTTGCGTGGCAAAATCAGAAAAAATGGAGGTGTGAGTAAAAAGTTTATGTGCGTTTATAGCGATGAACTCCTCGAGAATAAAGGTGAAAATGCTGCGTGCGGCACAGAAAAGTGTCTTTGCCCCAAAGCCAAAAGTGGTCCCGGCGATCCAGATTTGGTCAATCATGAGTGGTGCAGCCTGAAAGCAAAAATCAACGGAACCACGTCATATATGCCTGCCATGTTTGGCATGACCATAGCAGGGCTTGTCACACAGGCTGTTTACAATGAAGTCTAAGTCAGTGTTTCCTGATTTTTAGCAAAGCATTGATAGTTGCCCGTAGTTTGCATGTTTTTTTCTTGATGACCTGTTTGCCACAGGTAGTGGTGAATGCTCCATATTTTAGAAAAATAGTTATACCTTTGTCGATAGTATTGTTGGGCGCGAGGTGAGCAATTTTTAATTGCGAAAATGTGTTTTTTAATACTCAATTATTGTTTTAATAGTCATTTGGTTAAATGATTCGCCAGCGAAAATATAAAAATAGAGCTAGATATGCAAAGCAAAAGTACTTTTGAAAAAATAACAAAAGATAGACATTTTATTATCGAATGTTATGTGGAAATGTTGTCACGCATCAACGAACATCATCTGATACCTTTGATTAGAAATAATTCAAATGGAGTAGTCAATGATAATGACGAAATCCCGATTGCCAAAACCATCCAATCTCTGAGTATTTATTTTCAGTTGATGACACTTGTAGAAGAAAATGCTGCTACACAGTATCGACGTAAAATGGAGAATCAAGAGAATATCACTGCTGTACGTGGCTCGTGGGCAGAGGCTATCAAATACTGGAAAGAAAACAATGTTTCGGAGGATGACATGCTTCACGCCATTGCAGGTACCAATGTTATTCCTGTGCTTACGGCTCACCCTACGGAGGCAAAAAGGGTGACAGTTATCGAAATTCACCGTGAATTGTACTTGCTTCTAGTAAATAGAGAAAACACTTCATTGAGCAATCTGGAGCAATATGCCATCAGAGAAAAAATCATAAACCTTTTGGAACGTTGGTGGCGAACAGGTGAAATTTACCTCGAAAAACCAGACATTAAAGACGAGCGATCGAATATCATTTACTACCTAAGTAATATTTTCCCAATGGTATTGGAGAAAAGCGATCAGCAGCTCAAAAATTCATGGATAGATCTCGGCTTGAGCGCAAAAAAAATAAAAAATCCCGATGTTTTCCCAAAAATCAGTTTCGGAAGCTGGGTGGGAGGTGATAGAGACGGACATCCACTGGTGACTCCCAATATCACGCTTGAAACTCTCCAGATTCATCGTAAAACAGCACTCTCACTGGTTAAAAATCAATTGATGAATCTGGTGACTAGACTGTCAGTTTCATCGGTTAGCAATCCAGTGCCTTTCTTGTTGTCAGAGGCAATAGCCAAAAAAGCTAAAACCTTGGGCGATGCAGGAGTGAAGGCACTCAATCGCAACCCTTATGAGCCTTGGAGACAATACGTTAGTCTGATATTGGTGCAGTTGGAAAATACAATTACAGAAAAAATTGCTGATTCGCAGTCCTACTACAAATCGAGCATGGCATTGGAGGTTGATCTACGACTTCTCAGAGAAGTGCTTATTGAAAATGGCATGTTTGGCATCGCCGAAGACCTTCTGTTTTCTATTGAGCGAACTGTAAAATGCTTCGGTTTCCATCTAGCCAAATTAGATATACGTCAAAATAGCGCCTATCATGACAAAGCCATCTCGCAGATACTCAAAACCAATGGTGAGAAAGAGTTTGACTTCGAAAATTGGGATGAAGATAAGCGATTGGAAGTGTTAAACAAAATATTAGACAGTAACTCGCTGATTACCGACGTGACTATTTCTTATGGTCCAGAGGCAGACAATGTGCTTGACTGTTATCGTGTAGTGCGTCACCATATTAGTCAGTATGGCACCGATGGTATTGGTTCATTTATTGTGAGTATGACCAGAAACCTAAGCGATTTATTGGTGGTGTATCTATTTATGCGTGAGACACAGCTCCTCAACACAAATATCAGAGTGGTACCCTTGCTGGAAACTATTGAAGACTTACACAATGGACCATTCATTTTAGCTAAGTTCTTGGGTCATCCTATTACCAAACAACGAGCGTCAAAACTTCAAAACAAACAGGAAGTGATGCTAGGATACAGCGATAGTAACAAGGATGGTGGTACTATTTCAAGTAAATGGAATTTATATAAAGCAGAAAAGGACTTATCGGCTGTGGGTAGAAATAATGGTACCGAAATTTTCTTCTTTCATGGCACTGGTGGAACCATCAGCAGGGGAGGCGGAAAATATCACCGCTTCCTGGAATGTATGCCTGCCAACACTGTCAATGGTACAATCAAAGTGACCGTACAAGGTGAATCAGTGGCACAGCAATTTGGTAACCCGCTTACTGCTACCTACAACTTAAATGCCCTCTCAGCAGGGGTTGCCAATCAAACTTTGAAATGTGGAGTACTAGGACTGAAAGATGTGGTGCCCGATGAAACCATGGAGTTTTTGTCCCAAAAATCGTATGAACACTACCGTGATTTGATTGAAACACCTGGTTTCATTAATTTTTACAGCAAAGCTACTTGTATCGATGTACTTGAGCAAAGCAAAATAGGTTCGCGCCCTTCAAGAAGAACTGGAACTCGGTCGTTGAATGATTTGAGAGCTATTCCATGGGTGTTCAGCTGGAACC
Organism: uncultured Bacteroidales bacterium; assembly: GCA_903899865.1. Lineage (GTDB taxonomy): Bacteria > Bacteroidota > Bacteroidia > Bacteroidales > Paludibacteraceae > Paludibacter. Next base: position 4,883 of record CAIUKZ010000128.1, read on the forward strand.
TTTCACGTATTACACTCACTGGTTGGTATGGACTGGGCAGTGCCCTGAAATCACTCAAAGAAGATCGACCTGTGGAATTTGATCATTTCAAAAAACTAGTGAAGGATGTAACCTTTATCAAGTTTTTGATGATACAGACAGAAACGAATCTAATCCTTTCGAACAAGGAAGTGATGAAGCTGTATGCTGAGTTGGAGGATGATGATGTGGAGCGTAAAGTGTTTATGGATAAGATATTGACAGATCATGAAAATGGTTTTTCTATCATTGAAGAACTGTTTGAGAAGCCAGCCACCGAACGACGTGTGGGACAGTTTGATAACCTTGAATGGCGCAATGACAAACTTAAAATTCTGCACCATCTACACATTAAATATCTAAAAGACTGGAGATCAATGACAGAGGAGAATGGACTAGAAAAAGAGAAAATGTTAACCACTCTGTTAAGCCTAATCAACTCATTGTCAAGTGGATTGAAAAATACTGGTTGATAACCTACTTTTGCTGTAATGGCGGTTTACTATTCATTATGTGATTCATTGATGAGTATAAAGTTGATGCTTGTTGCTACTCAGTTGCAGCAAGCACTGCTTTTATTAAACAACCGAACGCTAGATGTGTGGACATCATTCATAGCATACGGGTTCAATTTCGCTTTTATTCTTATGATTATCTGCATAATGACCTATTTACAGACAAGCTTCCTGCAACCGACTGACCTTGTCCGGTGAGCCGAAAAACAAGTGAGGTAGGCGGTTAAAAATCGTCCTGTTTGAGTCCCGTCGTATTTCGACGGGATGAGTTTGGACGATTTGAGCCTGCCGAGCGCTAGTTTTTCGAGTGAAGCGGGCAGAGTCTTGACTTTTTTTGCTTACTTTTTTGTGTCAAGACAAAAAAGTAAGTGGGGTTGAGGGGCAAAGCCCCTGTAGGAATA
>CAIUKZ010000129.1 GCA_903899865.1 uncultured Bacteroidales bacterium
TCGTGAACGTGTGCCACACTATTATGTTGGTGCCACTGCCATGAGTGCCCGTATTGAGGAATTGGAAATGACTCTGGAAGCCATTGCGGCCTACAATGCTGGTTATGATTATAATGAGCAATTTGGCGATAAAAAGAATTATGATTGACCACGAAAATTAATTGAAAAGGAGTAAATGATGGGTTTAGATATGTACTTGACAGCAAAGCGTTACCTCTCAAAGTATAATCCTGAGGAAGCTAAGTTGCAAGAATTGGTTAAGGCTATTGATTTTGGTTTTGATGGTGAAGTTGAACAGATTATCTTCGAAGCTATGTACTGGCGCAAGGCAAATGCTATACATCGGTGGTTCGTAAGTAAAATCCAAGATGGTGTGGATAACTGTGCTGAGTATTATGTGGATACTGATACTTTGTCGGAATTGCGGAATATCTGTAATCAGATTTTAGTTGACCCAGATAAAGCGGATCAATTATTACCTACACGGTCTGGTTTCTTTTTCGGTGGTACTGATATTGATGAATGGTACCTTAATCAATTAAAGTATACTGTGGAACGATTGGATGTTCTCCTTGAGTTGCCTCAGGTTAAGGATCATAATATCAAATTCTACTATAGTTCTTCATGGTGATATATGTACAGAATACCTGTTGAACCCTACTATGTTAATGCAGCCAAATGGTGGCTGGAAAACAGAAATAATGACAATGAAGAATTTAAGGCATGGTTACATTCACAAGGTACTATTGTAGAGGAACACGATTCCTATTACCCATGGTTAGAATTCTCAAACCCTCTATTGGTTACATTATTTAAAATCAGGTGGTCGGATAGTGTTGTTTCCACGCAACACTAGTACATTCTCTTCTTGACTTTTACCGTGGTTCGTGTATAATGGTACCTGTTGAATTGATAAGGAAACAAAATGATTACGATTAAATTGACTTCGGCACAGCAAGAGCTCTTATCGTCTTATTTGTCAGATTGTGAAGAGCACCTATTAGATGCTTTTGAATGGGCTGATCCTGATGGTGAGCAATTCTATAAAATCTTAAAAATTGTGGATAATGCAAAATGAAATACAGTTTCGTGGAAGATGTGGTTTGTGTGGTTTTGATGGCTGTGGGTTTTCTGGCCACTTACCTCTTTTTAGCGAGTTTATAATGACCCGATCAGATTTAATTGAGGTTCTTAGTTTTGTTCCCGGTTTCACTAGTGATATGCTCATTAGTCTTCCTAGCGAGCGTCTAGTGGAACTCTATTCTGATTACTTTGAATAACCAAACATTTTGGAATTGTAAATGATTTGGTTAATAACTAAAATTTTCCACTTGATAATATTTGGAGTTTTGCTATTTGCAATTTCTCTGCTTATTATAACTATTGTCGGTATTTCAGCTGGTGTTATTGGAGCTCTGTTTAAGTGAATATTGCAGAATTAGCTAAAGATCATTTGCTTCATGATGAATAAGGAATTGATATGAAACTGGGTAAACGAATTAAAAAAGACTATGTTGAGTTAATGGATCATTATCCTTGGCCTCCCGATCATGAAAACTTCTATGAATTCGGTTATGAGGATGGTATTTTTTCGATGTTCATAAGCATGAAAAAACTTAAACTGGAACCACAATTGATTCTCGCCGTGATTCGAAAGATTGATCCTGAGGGTAAATCGGTTGCCTATGAACTAGCAGAGGAATATTGTTATGGTTAACCTACTAACCGCTTTTGCACTATATCAATTTGACGCTCACTGGTTATGGTGGGTAGCATTTGTCGTTTACTTGTTAATTGAGGTATCAAATGGATGAATATTTTAAGTATCTGGAAGACCTAAGGCAGAGTGGAGTTACTAATATGTTTGGTGCGACTCCTTATCTTATGGGTGAATTTGGTCTAAGTAAATATGAAGCTCGTGATATACTAAGTCAATGGATGAAAAGTTATGAACGACCTAATTAAGGAACTCGCTAAAGATCATTTGCTTCATGACAAATATGATCCGGATGGACAAGTTATTGAAGGTGACTATTATGAATTCGATCCACAGGAATTGCAGAATTTCGTCCAGTTGATTGTCAAGGAATGTGCTAGTATTGTGTACAAAACTTGTCAAGATGGTGACGCTGGTGCACAGGCTATTTTGTATGAGTTCGATATTGACGATGCAAAAAGCCAAAAATAAACATTTCGGAGTTAAAGAATGAGAAAATTTAATATAGTATCAGCAGTAGACTCGGTTACATTTAGACCAATGAAGTCGGTTCAATGGCAGAATTCTGATGGCAAATGGGAAGAATTGTCACGGACACCAATCTATACACTTATGGGATTAGAACTAGAATATAAAGATGGTCAAACTCCTTTGAGTGAAGAGGCGCAAGATGGATTATTAATTGATTCTATAACCACACATGGTGAATTGGATGAA
>CAIUKZ010000130.1 GCA_903899865.1 uncultured Bacteroidales bacterium
ATATGTGCGTCTATTTGTAGGTAATAGTCTTCTCCGTTATAAAATTCATTGGCTATGAATCGTGCTTTTTGTAAGCCAATATTTTTAGGTGCGATACTTGTTTCTAATTTGATTGCCACCCAGTTTGGGTAATCATCTTTTACTTCTATCTCGTCATCAAACAGGACACAGTTATGTACGCCAAATGATAGGAAGTTTGTACCGCTTGCTTTATCTACCGCGTCAGCGATGGTTTTATTTAATTCAAAATCCCTATAGGAAGGTATCTGTATGAATATTGATGACATGTCATTCCCATATGGCGCTTGCACATGACATACATATTGAACCGAGGGCTTTTTCTATCATGTCCGCATGGTCATCACTGCGCCAAATCTCGTCAAGTGTGCCCTCGTTCATATTCCCAAAAGTGTAATCAAAATCATAATCGTTGCAACAAAGGAATGTTTCCCCTAGTGAGTTGATATGTAACCATCCGTATATTCTTCCGATTGTTCCGTTTGAACATCCAACTACTTTTTGTTTTTCTCCTCTGAAGCGAGCAATTGCTTTTTCATTGTTTATTATTTTATGCTGAGCCAATATTGATGCCCTGTCAATAAGTGATTCAACTGTATAAATGTTCAAACCTGGGAATAATGATTTGGCGAGTTCAACTTGTTTTTTGGATTCGCCGTTTTCGGTATCTAGGCTTATTTTTGGTGCGTTCTCCATCATCTCCATCCATCCGCCATTTTCTTCCATGTGTGGTGCGGTTGGGATGTTTACACCTATTGAAAATGCTCCGTTTTCTGTGTATTCAGGAAATGCTTTCATTGTCCGTAAAACATTTTCTTTTATGTGATCAAAACCGTATCTAGTTATTCCTGATCTTTCTTGCCATAATCCGTCTTCAAATGCGGGGATATTTAGGTTTATCCCGCTGATCACATCCTTGTTCCGTTTTAAGATTTCTACTTTTTCTTCCGTCAGGTTGGCACCGTTTGAAAGTATCATCGTTCTCAAGCCATAGCATTTGCTTAGCATTAGCATTTCATCTAAGTGTTTATATAACAAAATTTCGTTGTAGTGCGCTGTGTAGTAGTGGTTAAAGTTTTTGTTTACCACTCCGTCTTGCTTGTCTTTTTCTTTTATTAGTTCAGAAAATATCTTGTCAAGTAGATCAACCGACATATGTCTTGCTGTGGCAGTTGGGTTGCCTCGATATTTTACAGGGCAGAACCAACATTTTGCGTTGCAAAAACCAAATGGGTCTATTTGGGCATCAGTTATCTTGTATTTGCTTAAATTTGTTTTTATTACCATTTGCCGATTGGGCATGTCGCTGCTGCCAGTTTTACTTTCAATTTCATAAAACAACCGCACTCCCTGCATTGGTATATGGGTTTCCGAAGACGCGGACATGTCTCACATATGGACATTCTTGTGCTTGATACCTCCTCTGAAGTTAGGTTTTCTTTATCAAGCAAGTCTGTTGGCTTGACCTGTGCTCCATTTTGAAGTTCTTCTGCTCGGCGTTTCTTGTACTCTTCCCACGGGGTCATTGGCAAGCGTCCTAACTATTTTCTCTTTTTGCTAGTTCGTTGCTGGAGTATTTGTTCATAAAACTTAACGCAGCATCAGAGACGGTAGCACCGTTCCAATTTTTGTCGTACGGTATATGCTCACCACGCGTGTCAAGGTACTGTTTTACAATAAAATCAATCATTTTTGTTCCAATACCCATTCTCATATGGTCAGGGTGAACATAGAAAATAAATGGCGTTTGTACCCCGTTCTTGTCATAGTATCCGTGAACACAAAGAAGTTTCCCCTCATCTGACCTATATGCGGTAAAGGTACAAGGCACAGTGTTGTCTGGGTCAATTGGTGGCCAGCGAAGTAAATAGACAATCTGACTGAATCCTGGCTCTCCAAACTCGCCAAGGATGTCTTCCACGTTTGCCCAGTCTGCAAAATGGTCAATCTCCATTATACTTATGGTCTCTTGCCATGTTTTGTTTGCATCAGTCATAACAAAAATAATACCCTTTCTACCGTTTCGCGGTTTGCGTCAATTTGATTTTTTTCTTTATTTTTATACAAATTAGTTTTTTCTTTAATTTTAATACTATCTTGACTCACAAAATTTTCATAAACTAACCATTCGGTCAAGGTATAATAGTTGACATCTATTCTGTTATTTTGCATTTGATTTGTATCTTATCCGTCCTAGCATGATATATACAAACAGCCTGCCTCGCCCTTAACAGTGAATTGAAAGTAGCATCCGCTACATGGCGGTGTGCTGGAGCCACCACCACTGCCACCGGGTGGGCATAAACACGGAGGATCGGTAGCCGCCGCAGTTGTACCCGCAGTTGTACCCGCAGTTGTACCCGCAGTTGTACCCGCAGTTGTGGCCGCAGTTGTAGCCGGTGC
>CAIUKZ010000131.1 GCA_903899865.1 uncultured Bacteroidales bacterium
TGGCAGCATGTTCGCGCGATGAGCCTTCGCCGTAATTATCTTCTGCAACAACTATTGAACCTAAGTTTTGAGCTTTATATTTTCTTGCTAATCCAGGTACAGTGGTGTATTCTCCATTCGTAGCATCCAGTACAGTGTTGGTCTTTTCATTGAATGCATTGACAGCGCCAATCAACATGTTGTCAGAGATATTGTCCAAATGGCCACGGAATTTCAACCATGGGCCTGCCATGGAGATGTGGTCGGTGGTACATTTACCTTTAGTTTTGATTAGCAGTGGTTGCTCCATAAAGTCATTGCCATCCCATGCAGCAAATGGTTGTAACAATTGCAAGCGTTTGGAGTCTGGGGCTACATTTATAGCCACCTGGCTACCATCAGTTGCTGGTGCTATGTATCCAGCATCTTCTACTGCATAACCTTTTACAGGCAATTCAAAACCACTAGGTTCTTTCAATTTGACTTGTTCGCCTTTGTCATTGGTAAGTGTGTCTTTCATCGGATTGAAGCAAAGGTCGCCCGCCACTGTCAGCGCAGCCACTATTTCTGGTGATCCAATAAAAGTGTGTGTGTTAGGATTTCCATCATTACGTTTTGCAAAGTTACGATTGAATGATGTGATGATGGAGTTGGGGCGTTCGTTGTCTTTCGCCTCACGATTCCACTGTCCGATGCATGGGCCACAGGCATTAGCCATGATAACACCACCCACTGATTCAAATTCTGCTATGATGCCATCTCGTTCCGACGTATATCTTACTAATTCAGATCCTGGATTAATCACAAATTGTGCTTTGACTTTCAGTCCATTTTCTTTTGCGTTTTTAACAACCGACGCAGCACGGCTCATGTCCTCGTAGGATGAATTGGTGCATGAACCTATCAACCCAACTTCCATAGCCTGTGGGTAATTGTTGTCTTTCACCGCTTGAGCAAATTCGGACAAGGAGTACGCCGCATCAGGTGTGAATGGGCCGTTGATGTAAGGCTCTAATTCACTGAGGTTGATTTCAATTACTCGGTCGTAGTATTTCTCTGGATTTGCTATCACTTCAGCATCGGCTTGTAAGTGCTCTTTTACTTTTTGAGCAGCGACAGCTATAGAGCTTCTGCTGGTAGCTGTAAGATAAGCAGCCGATTTTTCATCAAATGGAAATACTGAAGTGGTAGCTCCAATTTCTGCACCCATGTTACAGATGGTGCCTTTTCCAGTAGCGGAGATAGAAGCTGTACCTTCTCCGAAATATTCTATGATAGCATTGGTACCACCTTTTACGGTAAGAATACCAGCTAGTTTCAAAATTACATCTTTAGGTGATGTCCAGCCAGAAAGTTTTCCTGTAAGTTTTACACCTATGATTTTTGGCATTTTCAGTTCCCAAGGCATGCCAGCCATCACATCTACTGCGTCAGCACCACCAACACCTATAGCCAACATGCCCAACCCACCTGCATTGGGTGTGTGAGAATCGGTGCCTATCATCATTCCACCAGGAAATGCATAATTTTCCAGCACCACTTGGTGAATAATACCAGCACCAGGTTTCCAAAATCCAATTCCAAATTTATTGGAAACAGCACTTAAAAAATCGTACACTTCACGGTTCGTGTCTTCTGCGGTCTTTAAATCAATATTTGCCGATTTGTGAGCCTGAATAAGGTGATCGCAATGTACAGTTGAAGGAACAGCTACCGATTGACGACCAGAACTGATGAGCTGCAACAATGCCATTTGAGCGGTTGCATCCTGCATGGCTACTCTGTCGGGCGAAAAATTGACATAGTCCACCACTCTTTCATAACTCTTCAATGGTTCGCCTGTGGATAGGTGAGCATATAGAATTTTTTCGGTAAGTGTCAGTGGACGTTGTAGTTTGTCCTTTATCTGTTTGAGTTTTTCAGGAAGTGCTGCATAGATGTCCTGAATCATTGATTCGTCAAAAACCATAAGTTGTAAATTTGTATTTTTATAAATTCTATTGGACTTTTTTTTGTAAATATAATGATTATATTTCAATCGGTTAAGAAAATTGTATAAATTCTTAAACAGAACAATATACAATTTGTTCAGTGTTTGTGGTGAAATAATGATGAAATATTCAAATTCTATTGTTATGAGAACTGTGATGAAACAAATAATATTCAAAAAGTGGAGGAATACTGTATAATTATTGGCAGATCACGCTAGTCATCGAGATAGCCCCCATTTCAATTTTGTCATTGAAAAACGACAATTTATCCGATTCGGATTTTAGTGCAAGAATGTACAACAGTGGAATGAAATGTTCGGGAGTGGGGATGGCAAGTTGTACATCATCATCAAGATGGGGGTAGTTTATAAGTGCTTGATGATCGTTTGATGCTATCAATTGCTTGATTTTTTCTAGTGCTGATTCAGCCCAGTTAAATGAGATTTGTGAGTTTGTCCAATCCAATTTACTAAGATTATGAATGATGCTTCCACTTCCAATAATCAGCGTGTTTTCTTCTCTTAGAAAACGTAGTTTTTTGCCAAGGTCATAATGCTCCTGGGGTGTTTTAGTTTGATCTAGACTCAGTTGTAGTACTGGAATGTCTGCATCTGGGTACATGTTTCTAAGTATGGACCATGCCCCATGATCTAACCCTCTGTTGGTGTTGAGAGTAATGTTTTCGGTGTCAAGCGTAGTGGCTATGTGTTTTGCTAATTCTGGATTGCCATTGGCTAAATAGTGAGTTTCAAATAATTTTCGAGTAAATCCGCTGAAATCGTGTATGGTTTGTGGTCTGAGCAGACTTGTGATTTGCGTGCCAACAGTTTGCCAATGTGCTGAGATGCATACAATGGATTTAGGTGTAGGGAGTTGCTGACCTAACTCTTTCCATGTACGGGTGTACTCGTTGTTGTCAATTGCGTTTGTAGGGCTACCATGGCCTATAAATAAAATAGGAGTAAGCATGATTTATTGGTTAACGTATGATATCTAGTCGTTTGATGATTTTTATTCTTCTAGCTGTCCGAATTTGCCATTTTCTAGGTCGTTGTAAGCTTGAATTATTTCTTGTTTGGTATTCATTAGGAAGGGACCATAAGGAAAAATCGGTTCGTTTATTGGCTCTCCACTCAGGATTAATACGACAGACA
>CAIUKZ010000132.1 GCA_903899865.1 uncultured Bacteroidales bacterium
ACGTCAACTATGCTGGATATCTAAACATCATGTACCTTCCTGGAACAGGAGAATTACTGGTATTTGCAGGCGCATTTATTGGAGCTACTATTGGATTTTTGTGGTACAATGCTTTCCCAGCACAAGTGTTTATGGGCGACACAGGCAGTTTGACTATCGGTGGAATAATTGCAGTTTTTGCTATTATCATTCGAAAAGAATTGCTTATCCCTATTTTGTGTGGTGTGTTTTTAGTAGAAAACTTATCAGTCATCATGCAAGTAGGATATTTTAAATTTACGAAGAAAAAATATGGTGAAGGTCGTCGGATTTTTAAAATGACCCCCTTGCATCATCATTACCAAAAACAAGGAAATGCGGGAATCCAAGCTTTGATTCAACGTCCATTGCAGGCCTTACCCGAATCAAAAATCACGGTTCGCTTCTGGATTGTGGGCATCATCTTAGCTGCAATTACGATTATCACATTGAAAATTAGATAAATGAATGCACATAGAATAGTCGTATTGGGAGGTGGAGAAAGTGGTGTGGGCTCAGCAGTCCTTGCCAAATTGAAAGGTTTTGATGTATTTCTTTCCGACAAATCGGAAATAAAACCTCAATACAAGGAATACTTAGATCGCTATGAAATAGAATGGGAAGAAAAGTGTCATACCAAATCATTGATAGTCAATGCAAATGAAATAATTAAAAGCCCAGGCATACCAGACAAGGCACCACTTATAGTAAAACTAAAACAACTAGGTGTGCCAGTTATATCTGAGATAGAATTTGCAGGAAGATATACCAATGCGAAAATGATATGCATCACGGGAAGTAATGGAAAAACCACTACCACCATGTTGGTCTATCACATTCTCAAAAATGCTGGATTGAATGTAGGCTTAGCCGGAAATGTGGGTCAGAGTTTTGCCTATCAGGTAGCCACACAGTCGTTTGACTATTATGTATTAGAACTAAGCAGTTTTCAACAGGATGGCATGAGTGAGTTCAAAGCAGATATAGCTATACTGCTCAACATCACGCCCGATCATTTGGACAGATACGATTATCAATTTCAAAAATACATCGACTCAAAATTCAGGATAACTCAAAATCAGAAAGAAGGTGATGCATTTATCTATTGGGAGAATGACCCGGTAATCAAACTAGAACTGGAGAAACGAAATATACAATCAACGCTTTATCCATTTGCTTTAGAACGGACCGAAAAAACAGCTGCATTTATAGAAAAGGATGAGCTAATAATAAGAACCATTAAAACCCTATTGACCATGCCTACCGCCGAGCTCGCTTTGCAAGGAATGCACAATACCTACAATTCCATGGCAGCTGGACTTACTGCCTCTATTATGAATGTGAGAAAAGAAAGCATCAGACAATCGCTACAAGACTTCCAAGGAGTGGAACACCGCTTAGAATATGTTGCTACTGTAAAGAATATTACATTCATCAATGACTCTAAGGCTACGAATGTCAACTCATGCTGGTATGCATTGCAAAGCATGAAGAGTCCTGTAGTTCTAATCCTGGGAGGCACGGACAAGGGAAACGACTACACAGAGATTGAAGAACTGGTGAGTACTAAAGTGAAGGGATTTGTATTTCTTGGTGTTGACAATGCACCTTTACATGAATTCTTTGATTGTAAATTAAAACCATGCGTAGATGTCACAACAATGGAAGATGCTGTAAACGCAGCCTATAATATGGCAGATGCAGGAGACACAGTACTCCTATCACCCTGTTGCGCAAGTTTTGATTTGTTTGCTAACTACGAAGACCGAGGAAAACAATTTAAAGTCAATGTTAGAAGACTGTAGGAAACAATAGCCAGAGTCTAACTAAATGGCAGGATAAATAGCATGTCGTAGTTTGATTGTTACTGATAGAAGTATTTATTTAATTGCCGTCTTATTTATTGGACGGAATAAATATTCAAAAATGGCAGGGCATTAGCCAAATTTTATCCTTGTTTGGCTAAAGCCAATATCTTATTCTCCTATCTATCCAGCCCATAAATGGGCCGGCAATTGACACAAAGAATACGACATTATTTAGCATTACTTACTTAACATAATCATATCTTATACCGTTTGCACAAACAATATAGTCCAATTTCGACTTCGTCTCATTGAGACTATTTGTTTGAAGCAACGGCATTAACAACAGTAGACATAAAAATGACTTTGGGTCATTTTATATGTACTGTTTGTATAATTTTGGAAGAACAACTTAGGATGAAAACCAAATAAAAAAGCCCATCCTCATGGAGGACAGGCTTTTATGACTAATGAGTATTATTCTAAACTTACTCTTTGGTAAATTTCACACTATAAGAACCTGTTTGGCTTTGAACTTTGAGGGTATAAACCCCTTTTTGTAGGCCTGACAAATCAATTTGAGTAGTTCCAAAGATGCTTTCTGATTTAATCAAACTTCCGTTGATAGAATAAACATCTACATTTGCTTTCACATCGTCTTTGAAAGAAATGAATGCATAATCTCTTACGGGAACTGGATAGAAACTGATATTATTTTCAGCGTCTATGTTTGAAGTGCTAGTTGGAGCACCTGCCGATTTGACAATTTTAAAACTATCAAATAAAGTTGCTACACCCAAATCACTTACCTCGTAGGTGTTGACATTGATAGAGTCGGTACAAACACGCACATTACTATAAGTAGGGCGACCTGTTTGTCCAAAACGACCTGTGAACATTCCGAAATAGTTGGTCAAGCCCAATCCTGCTTCTACTCCTTGCATTTGTGATTCTGAGCGTGGCTCATATTTTTTCTTTCCTGCAGAGTTATTCAGGAAATAAAGTGTACCATTTTTCACATCGAATGTACCACCAAGCTTTCCAGTAACGTTTTCACGAGCATCAAATGCTACTGAAATCTGATTGGAAACAGCTCCAGCTACAAGTTGTTTGTTTTTGATTGGTCCCATTACTTCATAAATATGGTCATGTCCTTGCAATGCCAAGTCTATATGTAATTCGTCAAATACTTTTGCCATTGAATCACGGCACACTTTTCCATCAGCGTCACTTTGGTGACTTCCAGAACCAGTGTACATTGTTTTGTGATAGTATGCAATTCTCCACTTTGTGTTTGGATTAGCTGCTACAGTACGTCTCATCCAGTTTTCAATAGAATCCAATTGTCCGGCAACGCTATAATCTTCGTAACTCAATGCCATAAACAAAGCATCGCCATATACATACGAGTAGATACTGCCAGGCGTTGTAGATTTAGTAGCATCAAATGCTGGACCAGATGTGTTGAAGTGGTTTGTAAAGTTTTTGTTAGCAGATTTATCATGATTACCAGTTACTGGAGTAAATGGTTTTTTCATGAAGATATCCTGTTGCGTTGCAAAAAACTGTTCATACTCCCATTCTGAGTTGGTTGATCCCGATGTTTCAATTAAATCACCACAACTCAACCAAAAGTTAGCATTTGGGTACATTGCATCTGCAGCGTGAGTAGTTTTTTGAGAGATATCAAACATATCCACTGCATTGGCTTGAGGGTCGGTAGTATAGGCAAATGAGAATGGCTCCTTAGTCGATTTGGCAGTTGTAAATGTTCCCACTTCGCTCCAAGCACCAGCCTTACCAACACGGTATGAATAAGTAGTATTTGGTGTTAGTCCTGTTGCTACTGCCTTATTGCTTACATAATTTCTTTTAGAATTATTTGAAATCCCAGCAAGAGCTGACAAATTGTTGCCTGACACATTGTAATTCACATTAGTCAAATCAATTGATGTAGCGTCAACACTTAACAGTGGTGTTGTGAAATTGCTAGAAGTGCCAGCTACAATTTCCAATTTCTCACCAGTTACACCACTATTGGTGAACCACGCAAATCCAAGACGTGTTGAAGGCTCTCCATTAAATGACATACCTATACTGTATGGTTTATCTGACGCAACAAGATTGGCAATGGCTGTTTCAAGATTAGCGATATTTGTAGATGTAGGCGAAGTGCTTACAGCTTTTTTAGCCATCAACAGTTTGGTCCAACTAGGAATAGTGTAATTTGCTTCTACTAATGAGTTGGTGGTACTTAGAACTGAATCAGATTTCAATGCTAGTTTATACCCAATAGAATCTGCTGTTTGCATATCCTTGATGTCTTGTGCAGACATTTCATATTCAATCACTAATGCTGCAGCTGCAGAAGCTTCTCCATCGTAAGACTCCATCTCACGACGACCAGAACCTTTGATATAGAATGCCATTGCATTACCTGCATTCCAACCTGCACGATTCAAGTTTGCTTGTACCAAACTTGCAATATCGGCAGAGTAATAGCGTTTATCAACCACATTCAAAGAATTGGCATCCACATTCCAAGCTACTGACGAAGCTGATTTAGGACGAGCAGTTAGACAAGATGCTGTATTTGTAAATGTAAGGGGATTGTCATTGTCCTCACTCCAGATAGTCAAATTACAAGGATCTACTTTAGATGTGGCCACATCCACCTCCGATTCGATATATGCATTTTTTATCACCTTGTCTTTTGGCAAAGAAATGCCTGGGAAACGGAATCCGATCATTTGAGGATTTCCATTTGCACTACCTTCGCATCCAAATTCCAAATCGCTACTTGTCCAGTCGATTTGACCTACAGGTAAAGTTTGTGTAAAACCTACTTCTGCAGCTAAAGCTTCTTCTAAGTCATCAGATGCTTGAGTAATTTGGAATTTTGCAGATTTTACAGGAGAAGTGTAAACAAAAACTGGGTTGGAATAAAACCAAAGGTCAGCAAATGCTTTGGTTGCATCATTTGTTCCCATCAAAGCATCTGCAAGTGGATTACCATCAGCATCTGTTTCGTTGGTTACATTCAATCCTTGGTTGGTACCACGTAAACGGAAATATACAGAGTCAGTAACATTCGATACAATCATCGACATTTCTACCCAACCATTACCAAGGCTTGTCCATTTTTGACTAGTGATATTTTTAGTGTCGGCAACTCCACCCACTGCGTCAAAACGACCAATTACAGATGTAGTAGCCACTGTTTGCACATTATAATTTGGAGATGCAGGGTCAATTTTACCTGTAACTTTACCTTTGATAATATCGATGTGGTTTAATACAGGATTGGTGTAACTGCTGTATGTATTAAAATTAGCAGTTTGTGGGTCGCGGGCTTTGATGGTTATTTTCACCGATTTACCTTTGTTAGTTATCAGTGTTGAACCCATCACAGCTTTTGTTCTGGTTTGATCTACAGTTTCAACTGTATAAATCAACGAATCAATCAAATCACCTTCTACTACCCAAGTGTTTCCAGAACGTAATCCGTCAACAATGTTTTGAGCTGATTTTCCAGAAGTGTAAGTATAGTTTTTTTGATACTCACCAGGATAGAAATCACCAGCTTCGTTGTGACTATCAGAGTTAGCAAACAACCAAAATTTACGACCTTCAGAAAGCATAGCATCCCAAAGTCCACCAATAATGGCTGAGAAATATCCCGTACCTCCAAAAGTTCCACCACCAACAGCAGTACCAGAGTATCCTCCGCGTCCACCATCTTTTTGATGTCCTGGCATACTTTCGAAACCAAAACAAACATCAGGTGCTGCATTGTTCATATCACGGAATGCTGCAATGGTATAACCTCCAGATGCTTGTTGTTTACGCTCTGGGTGAGCTGGAACTACATAACTCGTTGTAGCATAATTTGTTTGCAACCAAGTAAGCGCCTCTAAGGTTTTTGCATGACCAGACAATGCACTTTTAGTCCAACCTTGAAGCACGCCTCCAGTTAAATCTGCATCGTTATTGTCAAATTTAAACTCAAATTCAGCTAATGGGTTACAGTTCGGTGTTACATTATACTGGTTGGTAATAAGACCCATGCTAGCATGTTCGTGTCCTGCCACGTTCATTTCGTAACTTTGAATAATCGTTTTGGCAGGATATACCAATCTTGCCTTCAAAATTTCAGCAAACGAGCTGTCGCGAAGCGACTGCCAACGCCACATCACTTGGTGACCACCACTCATTACTGATGTTCCAATTATAGGGTTAGGCACAAAACTATCCCAATACACTGTGTTACCAGTATCTGTTCCTGTTAAACGAGCGTTGGTTGTAAAACCACCTCCATGTTCGCTATTAGCCCACCATTGTAAGCCGTACTGATTGTTTTTGGACATCATGTGCCCAATCGTGTAACTACCATCCGAATAGGTAGTGTGTTGGTGAAAATCACCCGTCAAATAACTTTGTGCTGCGATTGGTAAAGCCAACGTCACACTTCCAAGTAGCAGTACCAGTGCCACTGAATGTTTCAAAAGATTTGTTTTCATTTTAAGTTTATTGGTTATATAAAAATTATGACACAAAACTATTTGAATGATATGATTAAAACGTTTCTAAAAAATAACATTTCAAAGAAAAAAGCATTACAAAACGAACACGAATAAACAATAATAAACAGAAGTTTAATCAATACAAGCATTATAAACAAGCAATGTCAAAATAATTTAACAAATAAGCATATAATACAACTGAAAAAACAAGTAGTCAAACACAGGAATGGACACTCCGATTATCAACGCCACCTTACGATTCTTCACAGCTAGGCGACTAATAAAGACTAGTTTTAAACGAAAGACTGCTATAAAAAATATTGTCATTGCATCTTTCCCACTCGGATACTTGTCCCCCTTATGCGTGATGTAGAGGGCTAGGGAGAGGCTGTTTATGAATAAAAAAATCCCAACTACATTTTTTCTGTAATTGGGGCTTAAAATTGGCGATATCGGATTTTATCCCGTCTTAACGGGACTCCCACTTTTACGCAGTACCATCGACGTTGACAATTTCAAACATTCGGTTCGAAGTGAGAAGAGTTATGTATGTGAACAAAAAAAAGCCCCAACTACATTTCTGTAATTGGGGCTTAAAATTGGCGATATCGGATTTTATACCGTCATAACGGGACT
>CAIUKZ010000133.1 GCA_903899865.1 uncultured Bacteroidales bacterium
ACTATCAGAACTCAATTCGGCATGCGGTTTATTAGTATTATTTGTAGTATGGTCATTGTACTTTTATTCTAGTCTGCCTTATTGAGAGGACGGAGATTGCTTTGGTCTATGGTATGCATGCATTAGATGGAAACTATTGGTGCATATTTTTGTGTCCAGACATTGGTCCTCCGTGTACCTCCTACATAAACTCTTTTTTTCTAACAGATATCGATGAAACTGGTCACCATTACCCACACTTGAACATGAATCCATCCAAATGGATACTCCGGCCTCAATGCTCCCAAAACAGCTGATAAGGAAGCTTTCAAATTGTTGAGGTTGCATTTTCCTTTTGTACGTCCGCTGTATTAAAGAATACTGATTGGGCCCGTGTTCCCCATCATTCTCGCTAGAATTTATGCAAGAAGGGAACAAGTAGAAACCTATCCTTTTCCCGTTGTTGGCAGGGAATGAAACTATTCTACTACTGTTGTACTGCTGCTGCTTATCCACTTCCACAGTTGTACATTGCAACTTCAGTAACTCGCTGAAGGCTGCTGCTTGATCTTCCACACTACTGTTCCGTATCAGATCCAATAGAGAAATAGATGGGGGATTGAATGGATGCTGTCCGACGATATTGGATGCTGTCCGACGATATTGTAGTGGCTCTGCCAACTCGAGGGCCTCTTGAAATGCTCTCGCTTGGTAGGCTTCTTCATCTTGGAGCGGTGCCGCCATCATGAGGGCTTCTTGAAATAATCTGGCTTGGGCTTCTTCTGTTCCATTATCGCCACTCATGCCTACTGGAATAATAAGGGCATGGGTGACAAAATCAAAAAAGTGGTGAGCTATATCTCAATGACCAAAGCAATTTCAGATAAACAAAAAAAATGGAATTTGCAGTACAGTACGCTTGATTTAAAAATGCTGTGATATGAAGTATAACTAAAACCACTCAAAAGTAATTATACTTACCAGATGCTAATTTTACGGCCTGGAAGACGCTTCCGGAGTGTCAAAAACAGGGTTTTCCTGTGTTATTGCCAACCAGCTTCAGAATTGCACTACTTTTTGAAGGTATGTTGGTAGATAATTATGTTATACATATGAATACCTCGATTCGTTAGAGTAAATCTTAAAGACCATAGAGAAAACGCAATTATTCACATTTTTTGGGAAGCTGCACGTCATACCGCCTATCAAAATGAAGGAAAAAATCAAAAAGAATATGACCAACTACGAAATTAATAAGCCACTTCGACAAAAAATAAGTTCAGTTTCATAAACTTGAACACTTTATTTCAAATCCATTTTTTCCCCTTCTCTTACTTATTTGATTTGGTTTCAGTTAGGCTATATGAAATCTGGTCCATTTCCTCTCAAAAGGATTATTGAGTGTAAATGCACTCGCTGGGATGATGCCTGCTTAGCGATGCTGGGCGAGGAGAAGGACAGCGAGGAAGGTGTGCAGCTTCTACGAAGCTTTCTAGCCGACCAGAAGCAGCAATTAGACATGAAAACAGCGATGCTAATGCGAAGACATAATTCACAACTCAATTTTGTACCCATTTAAGCTTATGTATATATTTGATATGGCAATGGTGATCATCCACCCTCTTGTTGCTAGAAGCTGCCCCAAATGCTTTCCGTAGGGTCAATATAGTGCATATGAACCTAGATTCATGCAGTACTTGGGTGTTGTTGCCTTAGTAATGGTTGACATCCACTTTCACAACTCAATTTTGCACCCATTTAAGCATATGTATATATTTGAGCTGGCAATGGTGATTATCAACCCTCTTATTGCTAGAA
>CAIUKZ010000134.1 GCA_903899865.1 uncultured Bacteroidales bacterium
GCCAAACCATAAAACGGCCATCATAGACAATTTCGTAACACACAAATACTGGGGATACCCCATTTTTATTGTGTTTATTTATGTGATGTTTCAATCTACCTTTTCACTGGGACAGTACCCTATTGCATGGATTGGCAGTGCCATGGGTTGGTTGGCAGATGTGGTAGAGAGTCAATTGGCGGAGGGTTCATTGCGCGATTTACTTGTCAACGGCATCATAGGTGGTGTAGGCGGTGTGGTTGTGTTTTTGCCCAATATATTGATATTATTCTTTTTTATCTCACTGATGGAGGACAGTGGCTACATGGCACGTGCTGCTTTTATCATGGACAAAATCATGCATCGCATGGGGCTGCATGGCAAATCGTTTATCCCTTTGATCATGGGATTTGGGTGCAACGTGCCTGCAATTATGGCTACACGCACCATTGAGAACAAAAACAGCCGGATGATCACCATTCTGATCAATCCACTCATGTCATGCAGTGCTCGCCTGCCAGTCTATCTGTTGCTTGGGGGATCGTTTTTCCCCAATCAAGCCGGACTGGTGCTGTTTTCCATTTATGCAGTAGGTGTAATGTTGGCAGTAATCATAGCACGTCTGCTCAAACGATTTATGTTTACCAACGACGAAACTCCTTTTGTGATGGAGCTCCCACCCTATCGGATACCCACTCTGAAGGTGATGCTCATGCACACCTGGGAAAAGGGTGAACAGTATCTCAAAAAAATGGGAACCATCATCTTGGTTGGATCCATCGTTATTTGGTTTTTGGGCTACTTTCCTAGACACGAGAAACCAATTCATTTTCAAGGTACTGCAGCACAATACCAACAGGAAAATTCCTACATCGGTCAGATAGGACAATGGATAGAGCCTGCCATCGCGCCACTGGGTTTTGACTGGAAAGTGGGCATCTCACTGCTCTCTGGGGTAGCCGCCAAAGAGATAGTAGTGAGTACACTCAGTGTGCTTTATGCAGGTGACGCCAATGCGGGGAATCAGGAACTTCCCGAGCGACTTCGCAGTGAAGTTCGACCCGATGGCAGTCCCTCCATCACGCCTGTAGTGGCTTTTGGACTGATGATATTTGTATTGATTTACTTCCCCTGTTTGGCTACCATCGTGGCTATCAAAAACGAAACGAAAAGTTGGGGGTGGGCACTATTTACAGTTGGTTATAGCCTTGTACTTGCTTGGCTGCTTGCTTTTGCTGTGTTTCAAATATTTGGTTAACAAGAAAACCTATGCACCTACTCATTCAGAACCTCCTATCTACCGCCATTGTACTTACAGCCTTTGGCTACATGGGTTGGCGAATCTATAAAATACTTACCAAAAAACCTTCCACTAATAGCAAATGCGATGGATGCGATGGATGCGCTCTAAAAGCAAAAGTTGACTGTGCGACACCAGAAAGCTATAAGAAAAAATAGGGAGATGCAAGCATAAATCATTGTATATTAGATACATATACTATTTTCATACGAATCATTGGGCATTCTAAGACATAGGCAAACAAAAGGGGAATATTGATAAAGCTGGAAAATTAGTATATTTACCACTAACATAGAAAGCTGGAGCTCCTTTTAGCACGACATAGGCTAGAGTCATACACCGAACCTGTTCAAGGATTAAGATAACACGCTACGGGGAACGAGGCTTTGTATAAAAAGAGGTAGCTCGTAGCTACCTCTTTGTTAGATTTAGAATTTCATGCTTGTATTTCTTGGTGAATAGTTCCTAGCATCGTCATAATAAATGATCGTACTCACAATACCTATAAAAATCCACTTCGGAAATTCGATGAATTTATAGAATATAAAATCAGGAGATTTACCTTTAATACGCCAGAGCGACAAACAACAGCGAAACTTAGAATAAAATTTACAAAAGCTTCTGTTCTGGATTGCTCCAACAGCAAGAAGTTTAAGTGTTAGTGCAAGTTGATTATTCAACAATTTTTTGAATAGCCCATTCATTCTCTAACCCTGACCCTCGTGCTTTTGTTAAAACTAGAAGTCTTGTTCCTTTGGAATTACAAAAAACGAAGTATGGGGTAGCTTCATAAAACTTATCCCCTACTAAATATTTTTCTAGTGCATATTTGGATTTGTAAACCAGATTAGCTGAATTATATACATAAATATATGGCTTGTTTGTTCCATTCCAATTACCATCATTAGAAATTAAATATATATTATTTTTAATAGATGAATGGTCTAACCACATAATATTAGATGAATTTGATTCAAGGGTTATTGTACCGTTATATATCATATCTTGCCCCTGAATCGTTGAGGCTTTTAAAACAGTTTTCCCTCTAGTAAATATTCTTGACCCATCTTCGGAAAACCACAAATCGCCACTAAATGGATAATCGCCATGGTAGGCACAATCATACAAATAACTTGCAGCTCCATTTTGAATACTAAATTTTTCTACGTCTGAAGGGGATAACCCATTATCTGCACCGTAGATATAGTTCCCAGAAGGATGCATTTTACCTTTAGTTCCAGCATAAATAGACATACCAGTCTGTAATACTTCATTGTCATTTGATAAATTCAAATTAACACATCTAAGATTTTCCCATTGATCAACCTTTGGGAATACGTATGCCCACTTATTATTACCAAGAACAATGTCCAGAGCGTAACATGATACACTATAAGATTTAATTATTTTCTTTTTGTTTAAATCAACGTAAGTAATATTTCCATCGTGTCCAACAACCGCTGTATTCCCATCTGATGATACTGAAACGCAAGTTGGGGGATAAACTAAGTCAATGCTAGATATTGTTCCTAATGAATCATTGTACATGTTAATTTTAGATGGTGTCCCAGAAACATAAACAAGAATATCTTTAGCTTTTGAGTATTCAGCATCAATGACATCTGTAGTCAGCATAATTTTTTTTTCCTCGAAATTGCTTGTGCTTGTGGTTGGCTTGTAAAATATCAGACTATCAACTTGAGTTTTTACATTATACTTACCTACTATCATTCCACTTTTCATCACATACATCGTGTCGTTTTGGGCTTTAACAGTTGAAATTGAAAAGCTAAAAGCTAAAAGAAGGTCAATAATATTGTATTCATTTTTTTCATTTTTTCCTCCTTGTTTATTGTTTAATGATTTTTACCGTTTTAATTCCCTCTGTGTTTATGTAACGACACATATAAATTCCATTTGAAATGTGGCTTAAGTTGATTGTTGTTAAGCTATTTGCCTTTGTATTCTGCCTTTGTATCTCTTTGCCTTCCAATGTTAGGATACTTATTATTCCGTCTTCTGTTACGCCTGTTAAATCAATATTTATCACATCTGTTACTGGATTTGGATAAGTTATCAAGTTGCCATGACCTAACAGGGGTTGTGGGTCTGAAACTCCTGTTATTAGGTCTGTAAAGTTCAAATACCTTAATTCGCTCAAAGCATAAGCACTTGTAAAATTATCGATTTTCAGTACGGCTGCATTTCCTCCTGAAAAAGTAATTTTTCGTATGGTACTCATTGTATAAGCAGTCTGTGTACTGCTTTTTTCCTTAACATAAATTTTTTGTGCTTTTACACCTGTCAGTCCAAGTCCTAACAAGATCACGGCACTTAATTTAACACGTTTTTGTCGCATTTTGATATCCTTTTTTAATTGTTAATAGATATATAAATTTATCATTTTAGTTTCTTGGCAGTGTCGATATTGTCTTTTGTTATGTTGGGTTACACCTCCTAGGAAAACCCTTCTATAAAGAAAAACTGCATTAATTTTGCTGAAGTATTCTCGCCACAAATATATAAAATATTTCTCATTACCATATGAAAGTTTTCTAAAAAAAAACACATTTTTCAGATTTAGTTTGCTGTATTTCTGTTAGTTACAAAACCAATCGGGCTTAAACTTAGAATTTCCCTTGATGAAACAATTATAAAGTTTAATCACATTATTGATAAAATTAATCTCTGTTGTAGCCTAAAGGTCACCCATTCTTTTTTTTAATAGCAGAATTCAAGATGTAAATGCTAATCTCAATGCACGACGCAGGGAGGTCGCCGAACCAGAGGTTTCATCTGGATCGGAGGCTTAGTTGGGTGGTATGATGCGTATACAATCGTATCCACCTCTTCGCAACGAAGTGGTAGTTTATTCTAGCCCAATGGTAACGCCTTGGGTTTATGGAAAATGAATATCGGTTTACGGTCGTTTCTTTCCTGTAGGGAATGAATGCTAATATCCAATGGCTGAAAACACATTTACATTCCCCGTTAGTGGATAAATGAAACATGAAGTCAAACTCAGATGGGGTAAAATCGCCGATACGAAGCCTTTTCTATTAGTATCCAAGTACTACGGCTAAAAAAAATAACCTCCCCCCCAACCCTCTCCATACCGCATACAGTGGGACAAGTATAGGAGGGAGCAAGTTGAAAAATGTAAACGAAATCATCTCAGCCATTCTGGCTTGCCTACCTCCTGCTAGAGTGGTTCTGCGCACGTAGCTAATAACGCCACACCATTAGTTAGTCCCTAGCTTTTTTGGGTAAACCGTCTTTTTCGCACCATCTGAAAGCTTATCCCGAAAATGATTAGAAGTACTATTGGGGTTAGTGTATTACCTAGTTGCCATATTAATTTTTCGTCGGATGTAATGCGTTTGTTGAGCAGGCGGAGTTTGACGGTTCGGAATCGAAGTTGCATCCAGCCTTCATTGTCGGTGAGGTATTGCACGGCATTTTGCACAAAGTCTCTATTCCCAAACTGCTGACGCATGTATCTGTCGTATCCTAGCGGGATGGTGGTGCTATCGCTGGCTACGCCTGTGGTTTCATTGCGAATAATATCGCCATCGGCCACAAAAATCTGACGCGTGAGCACACTTTTACTTTTAAACGGAAGTGTATTCGTAATTCCTTTGGGTGGAATACGGTTGGCAAAATCTGACTCAAAATTGCCTTCTACACCTACTGCCACAGGGCAATAGCTGGCATTGAAATAGGCATGATCTTTGGGATTGGGCATCTTGGCTAAATCAATGGTGGTGGGCGTACCCAGTATATGTGAATTGTCTGACGAGGCCAACAAGAGCGAATACTTGATGTCTTTATTGTCGCCCACCTGGTCTATTCCCGAGCAGAAATCGGCTTTGACTTCGGTGATGTTTTTGGTCACCGGATGAATGTTGGACGCCAATAGCAGGGGGGAGTAAAACCATGGACTTGGCTCGAATTGTGGTTTTTCGCCAGCAGGTGCAATATTGATGGGGATAGAGGTCGATTGTATGTCTTGAATAATGACAGGATTGATGCGGATGCCGTATTTGAAGAGTTGATCGGACAGATTGACGTCTAGCTCCATAGCAGGTGAGAGTCCATTTTTGGACAGATTTTCCTTTGCTATTCTCACACCATCCAGCAGCCATAGCACTCTACCCCCATTCATAATGTATTGGTCAATGATGTATTTA
>CAIUKZ010000135.1 GCA_903899865.1 uncultured Bacteroidales bacterium
ATCAAAACCTCAGGTATTCAAAGCAATATAGTCACGAGTAACTCTACAAGGAAGCAATAAAAGTTCTGAGTTTTTCGACAAGTGGTGTTTCATCATCCGTACGAATGACATAATGTGCCAATGGAATCTTAGCATCATCTGACATTTGGTGCGCAATTCTAGATTTGACTTGTTCGTATGCGACAGCGTCACGTTTCATTACTCGTTGTATCCTAACTTCTTCCGAAGCCATTACGAGTAACACGCTGTCAACATATTTGTTAAAACCGCATTCTATCAATATTGCTGATTCTACAAATAGATATTCATCAGTGTTGTTATTCGCTATCCATTGCTTGATATTTTCTTCTACTACAGGGTGAACTATCTTATTCAACTTCGTAAGCAAATCTGAATCCGAAAACACCAATCGAGCCACAGCCTTTCTATCCAATCCATCATGGGTGTAAATTGCGTCTCCAAATAGCTCCTTAGTTTTATTGATAATTCCCTCATGTTCATTTTGGAGTCTACGAGCTTCGAAGTCGGTATCATACACATGATATCCAAGGCTTTTAAGCAATGTTGCTACAGTAGTCTTGCCACTCCCTATACCACCAGTTATCCCTATTATTTTTGGTAAAGTCATGAGCATTTTTTTATTAAAAACCAAAAGAGAAACCAGCAGTTATTGTGGTTTGCTTTCCTTGAAGGTATTTTGGTGTAAATACATCCATGTATCCCTGAGCCGTTTTCACAAGCTCTCCAACCACAGGATTTGCATTGGTGTTATCATACCCATTGATGTCTGACATTGACACACTCAAAGTCGCATAAGCATTGTTAAACACCTCATATTGTGCACATAGAGAAAGTGTCTGGTTTGTCCATGTTGGTTTAGCTCCTGCTCCTACTTGAGGTTGACTAATAATTGTAGTAATCACATTTACTCCATCCTTATCTCTGTTAATATATTCATAATCAACACCATGTACTACGTTCAAGTAGGATAAAGTCATATCAAATCCTCTAAAAGGCTTGTATTTAAGTGCCAAATATATTTCTTCTGAATTATCCCCAAGATAACTACCCAAATTATAACTATTAGATGCCCAGGTCAAAGCAGGAACAGTGTGCTTATAGCAAATAATATTATTATGGGTAAATTCAGCAATTGCTGAAATATTTGGTATAAATAAGTTTGAAATTCTTGCTCCTACTTTGTACGATATCGGATTTTTATCAGCTCTTTTTGGACTAAACCGACTGAACATTATTTCATCGGCATACAACGATGCATACAAGTGTAAGTGTTTAATATTCCTAGAACTAACATTTAAAAACAACTGTGAATTTTGATTTTCTAATGCCAATCCCTTTGTCAACGTATGATCCATGGATTTGTAGAAAGCAATAGGAATTAAATAGGCAGCTTGAATGTTCTGTTCGGCATAAATGATGGAGTTTCCTACCGAAAATTTGAAATTCCGAAAAGGAGTAATGGTGAAAAAATTTGCAGCAATAAATTTATTTTTCATCCGAAAGCTAGTAGTGCCAATATTATTGGTGTAATGTTGACTTGAATCAACTACATTTGACACCAACCAACCATGTATATAATTCATTTCAAACCATTTGCTTGGTGTCAAATGCAAAGTCAACATGGGAAATGAGGGCGCACGTCCCGAAAGGATATTCGAACCATGATAATTATCGCCCCAAGCCACGTTTTCCTTAACTAAACCGAACGAACCCCAGCTCCATCCATACTTGATTCCTCCACGTGAATCACTAAAATCACCTCCGTAAGTAGCTTCTTTATATTGATATCCTGGCAAATCATTTAAAAAGCTGGTGCCTGATAGTCTTGCCATAAAGGTGTTATTGACCACTGGACCCGCCATTGAAATATCTCTTAAACTACCGAAAACGCTAAGGTTTTTGCCCATCATCGCCTGAAAATCAACTCCATACCAGCGTTTTGTCAAATTGCCATTACTATTATGAGAAATTTCCATGCCAAGTATAGGTGCAATTTTGGCTCGAATGATAGTATCCCGATAATGAAATGCTGGCTGGACAAAAGACAATCTGGTTGAAGTGCTTTTAATCAAATTCAAATTTGTTTCTGGAAGCTTATCTTGTTCAAGTGCAAATTCATTCAAATAAAACCGTAATTCACTCCGTTGACGG
>CAIUKZ010000136.1 GCA_903899865.1 uncultured Bacteroidales bacterium
ATCGAAGAAATCATATTCGATAGCATAGCCAGGTCTGTAGAGCTGAGCATTTTCTAATCCTTGGATGGTGTGAATTGCATTTATCTGAACATCGAGTGGGAGGGAGGATGAAAATCCATTGACATAATATTCTTGTGAGTCCACACCCTCTGGTTCAAGGAAAAGTTGGTGTGATAGTTTGTCTGCAAAGGTTACAATTTTTGTTTCGATGCTTGGGCAGTAACGCGGTCCTATGCTTTGAATTTGTCCGTTGAAAAGAGGAGAATCGTCAAGTCCTTTTCTGATTTCATCGTGAGTCTTTTCGTTGGTGTTAGTTATCCAGCAACTCATTTGTTTTAGTTCTCGTTTAGATTCTTCGATAAATGAGAATTTGTGAAAATCGGTTTCGCCTTCTTGTTCTACCATTTTGGAAAAGTCAATGGAGCGTCCATCTATTCTACAGGGGGTTCCTGTTTTCATTCTGTCGGTGGTGAAGCCGATGGATTTAAGTTGCTCGGTGATGCCTGTTGATGATGGTTCAGAAATTCTTCCGCCAGTATGTTGGTTTTTACCAATGTGTAACAAACCATTCAAAAATGTACCAGCAGTCAGTACCACACATTTGGCGTGAAAATCAATTCCCAATGATGATTTTAAACCTTTGATTTCATTGTTTTCAATTATTAGTTCTTTGACTGTGTCTTGCCAGATGAAGAGATTATTTGTGTTGGAAACGGTCATTATCCACTGTTGGATGAATTGGTGACGATCACTTTGGGAACGGGGGCTCCACATTGCAGGTCCTTTTGATCGGTTGAGCATTCGGAATTGGATAGCACTTCTGTCTGTAATTATTCCCATTTGACCGCCCAGTGCATCTATCTCACGAACGATTTGGCCTTTGGCGATTCCACCCACTGCAGGGTTGCAACTCATCTGACCAATCTTGTTCATGTCCATGGTGATGAGAAGGGTTTTTGAACCCATATTGGCGGCTGCTGTTGCGGCTTCACAGCCAGCATGTCCAGCACCTATTACTATTATGTCGTATTTAAAATCCATTGTTTTATTTAATTTGAGTGCAAAGTTAAGTAAGAATGATGATTCATCAATATGTTTTCGAAGTTTTCCTTCTTATGGGTTCTTCTTCAGTTTTTGTCATCAATACTCTGGAAGATATTATTTGTAGAACAAAATTTTTGAATGCAAGGTTTTTATCACATATATTTATCATTCCATTTATGAGATGTGAATAAAGTTCAGACAACAGATACATCACATATCAAATCTCGATATTTGTTTATAAATATTTTAGATATTTGTTGTCCTTAATGTAGTTTCAACAGACATAATTCTTCTTGAAGGCTACTTATGCAAAATTTTTACATAAATTAAACTTTTGAAAATGCTTAATTGCTATCATATAGGTTCACAAAACTTTTTTACAATGCTTTAGACCAAAATGAGCTGATTTTTCCTTTCTATCATTTTTTTTTTTCAAATATCATAACTGATTATTCGGGTTGAAATGAATGTATTGTTAATTTCTTGTTTATTGATATTCTATTCTAGCCCATAATTCATTCTAAGTAGTTGATATTAATTATTGTCACATTTGTTAAAACTATTTAAAGTTATCTGTTTTGTCGCTATAGACCTCTATCCCTAACCCTTTCTCCCGAGGAGAAAGGGGACAAGGCAACTCATTTTACGAGATTCGTGTGAATTTCTCACTCGGCAAAGTCCCTCTCCTCGGGAGAGGGATTTAGGGAGAGGTCAACTTTATTAAACCTAACAATAATTGTTTTAAATTACTTATATCGCAATCAAATCTCTTTTGATTTACAATTCCATTTCAGGGATGGTGCATTTCATGTATTTTTTTTGATTTTTTTAAATGTGATGCCGAATTTATGCATGGTTTCTCTATACTATTCTTTACGTCCCTATCTTTCTTCATTAATTCATTTATTGTTCTGGTTTAAAGTATTGATATATAGACATATAACGTCTTTTTGCGCCTGCTGTTTTTAATTCTTATTTTGTAATAAATTCCCGTTGAATTTTTGAATTGTTAAGTGATAACCTATATGTATTTGTTAAATTTGTCGTGTTATTTTTCAGCAACAATTTTTTTTTCCAGTATCATTTTTCCAGTATATTATTTTATTCATTTCACTTCTTTTTTAACCCCATTTCAAGTGTGAACATTTAATTTTATGAAAATATGAAAGCAGCAGTATGTACTAAATATGGACCTCCAGAGGTTCTAAAGATTATGGAAGTGCCTAAGCCATCGCCAAAGGCCAATGAAGTGTTGATAAAAATCAAAACTACTTCGGTTACAGTAGCTGACTGTAGGGTGAGAGGTTTCAATGTGCCTGTTTCGTTTTGGATTCCTGCTCGTTTGGCGTTGGGACTGACTAGACCTCGGAAATCCATTTTGGGCATGGAAATAGCCGGTTTGGTGGAAGCTGTGGGTGAAACCGTGACTAAGTTCAAAGTGGGTGATGAAGTGCTCGCAACTACTGGGCATGACAGATTTGGAGGGAATGCCGAGTACACATGTTTACCAGAGAGTGGTATGATAGTCAGTAAGCCTGCCAACATTAGTTTTGAGCAAGCTACCTCCATTCCTTTTGGAGGGCTTTCGTCATTGTGTTTTTTGCGAAAAGCAAATATTCAAAAGGCTCAAAAGGTGCTTATTTATGGCGCTTCAGGAAGTTTGGGGACCTATGCAGTGCAGCTAGCCAAGCATTTTGGTGCTCATGTGACAGGCGTATGCAGTACTACGAATTTGGAAATGGTAGCATCTATCGGTGCAGACAAAGTGATAGATTATACCAAGGAGGATTTTACGGCAGTGGGAGAGGAGTATGATGTGATTTTTGATGCGGTGGGTAAGGCTCCCTTAGCCAAGTCTATCAGTACATTGAAAAAATCTGGAATTTTTCTACATGCTGTAGGAACTCCAGCTGTGATGCTCAAAATGAATTATATTTCATTGATGACAGGAAAGAAATTGGTAGGAGGAGATGTGGTATCTAAAGTAGAAGATTTGGCTTTTTTGACCGCTCTTGTTCAAGCTGGAACAGTTATTCCGGTAATAGATCGGGTTTATCCATTTGACCAAATTGTAGAGGCTCATCGATACGTGGATTTGGGTCATAAAAAAGGAAGTGTGGTGATAAAGATTGGAACATAATACCACACTGGATTAGTCGTAAACACAAAAAAATAGTGGCTTCTGATTTTGAATCAGAAGCCACTATTTATCGTTTTATATGTACTGTTGTTAATGCCGTTGTTTGTGCAAACGGTATTAGATGTTTTTCTCAGCTATCAGGTATTCGGCTATTTGAACAGCATTTAGAGCTGCACCTTTTTTTATTTGGTCACTTACGCACCAGAATGTGATGCCGTTAGGATTGGCCAAGTCTTTGCGAATACGACCCACGTGAACGGGGTCTTTGCCCGATAGGAACAATGGCATTGGATATTTTTTCTCAGCTGGATTGTCGATTACATCCACACCAGGTGCTTGTGAGAAAGCCTCACGAGCTTGTTCTACACTGATGGGTTGTTCGGTTTCTACCCACACGCTCTCTGAGTGCGCACGCAATGCTGGAACACGCACACACATGGCACTTACTTCTATGTCGGAGTGCATGATTTTGCGAGTCTCGTGATACATTTTCATTTCTTCTTTGGTGTATCCATTGTCGGTAAATACGTCGATTTGTGGAATAAGGTTGTAAGCCAACTGATAAGCAAACTTGCTTACAGTAGCTTCCTCACCAGCCAAAACTTGTTTGTATTGAAGTTCCAATTCATCCATCGCAGCAGCACCAGCACCACTAGCAGCTTGATAGGTCGCTACATGTACACGTTTGATGTGTGAGATGTTTTCAAGCGCTTTCAATGCCACCACCATTTGGATAGTAGTACAGTTAGGATTGGCAATGATTCCACGTGGACGATCTTTGGCATCTTCGGCATTTACTTCAGGCACCACCAATGGAATGTCAGCATCCATGCGGAAAGCACTAGAATTATCTATCATTACTGCTCCAAATTTGGTAATATCTTCGGCATATTCTTTGGAAATACTTGCTCCAGCAGAGGTAAAAGCGATATCAATACCTTTAAAATCATCGCCGTGTTTGAGTTCCTTCACGGTGAGGGTTTCACCTTTGAATGTATAAACACTACCCGCACTGCGCGATGAGCCAAATAGGCTCAGTTCAGTCAATGGGAAATTGCGCTCTTCGAGCACACGCAGAAATTCTTGTCCTACAGCACCACTGGCACCTACAATTGCTACTCTCATTGTTTCTAATAATTATTATTGTAATTGAAATTTCACACCATTGCCGATATAAATTTGTAAATTTGCGAAGTTTGGCTACGAAATTTAAAAACGACACAAAAGATTATCGATAATAGTTTTAGGTAAATTTTTGCAAAAGTAATTCATTTTTATAGAATTACCACACACAATGAACAATTTAACCCTGTTACTCGCATTTTTATTCCCCGTTTTTTCCTATTGTCAAGTGGTGGATAATTTCACCGACGGTGATTTTAGCCATCAACCCACTTGGACAGGGATAAGTTCCAACTTTGTGGTAAATAGTTCGTTTCAGCTTCAATCAAAAGCCTCTGCGACCTCAGTGTCTTATTTGACTACCCCCAGTAAATCCATTGAAAATGCCACGTGGGAGTGTGCTGTAAAGATAGCCTATACTACGTCCTCGTCCAATTATTCTGCCATCTATTTGATTTCAGATAGTTTGAACATTGCTGCCTCATGCAATGCCTACTACGTACAAATTGGCGGTACTAACGACGAAGTGTCCTTATTTCTCCAACAAGGAACCAAAAAAACAAAAATCATTGATGGTGCTGATAAGCGAACGGATGGAAACACTGTTGATATGTGGATAAAGGTGACACGTGACTCCCTTGGCAATTTTTCGTTGTATAGTAAGCTTGCCTCAGAATCTGACTATGTATTAGAGGGTCAGGTGAATAACATGGAAGTCCTGAGAAGTGACTATTTCGGGTTGTTATACTCCAATACCTCTACTACAGGTTCAGCATATTCGTTTGACGATATCCATGTTGTGGGGTCAGAGCTGATTGACCGAGTTGCACCAGTCTGCACATCGATTGAAATTAGTGCTTTGAATCAATTGACATTGACTTTTTCCGAACCCATTGTTTATAATTCTGCTACTATTTTGATAAACAGTGAGTTGGTTGAATTTGTTCAGTATCGACTTTCTGAAGATTTAAAAACATTACGACTAACTTTGCCATCCGATTTTCAAGC